>NZ_PSLQ01000048.1:0-28144 GCF_040289685.1 Pyrinomonas sp. | reverse complement strand
CTCAATGAATTGAGGGGGATTACAGCCCACTCGCGCTCCCCCGTTTTTCTAAACGCTTCGATGAGCGATTGCGTAAAGCTGGGGTTTTCTGCCTCGCAACGTGTTGCACGGCCATTAGATGAACGCTTTAATTCCTCACGCGCTTCGCCACGCGGTTGCAAAGCTCTGCCCATTGGCGAGCTTCGGTTCCTCGTGCGCTTCGATGTGATGACTCCCTTGGCAGTCAGATGGCCATCTCTGAGACTTCGCGAAGGTGACGTCCGGTCTGGGGGTTTTCCTGTCGTGGGCCACAACTCGTAGCCCGCGCGTCGCTTTGCGCTGAGCGGGCGCTGCTGAATTGCGATCGGCGAGCGGGAGCCATACCCGCCCGGCGAGTTGGTGATAGATCATCGTGACAAGCCAACTTGCAATCAGCCCGTAAGACTCGTTGCGATAAGATGTAGGCCCCATCGTCGTGCCGCATAGCTTGCAAAGTCGACTCGTAATCAGCGCGCAAGAAGCGATGTGATCTTGCCAACTTGCGATCCACGGGCGGCCTTGAGGGCGCAGCCTGCATCGGGGCGGCTTGACTTGCGCGCCAATCTTAGCATATAGTAAGCACGTTGCTGGCCAACCGAACTGCTTTCACGTGCGCCAAGAGCGTTCGCTTCAATTGAACGCCTAGGCGTAGTTGTGTATGAAGTGGCTCACGGCGGTGTCGGGAGACCGTCGAAGTCTCTGATTCGGTCGTCGCCCGCTGCCCGCTTCTTGCCGATCGTCATTGCAAGCTTCGACCAAAAACTTTTGCTTTTTGCCGAAAAGGGACTGGGCGCTCCATATCGTCAAATACTAAATACTGGACTCATCGGCATTTAATCTATTGCTCCGGGATCGAGCGCCTTTGATTCGCTGGCACCGGTAGACGAGGGAGGATCAACCATGTTCGATGTTTTGGTCGAATCCGGCTCGCACAAAGAGGATCTGCAGCGCAAGGGTACGTTCCTGCTCGGAACGGTGATCATTTACAGCGTGCTGATCATCGGCCTATTTGTCGCGAGCATTCTTTGGTACGAGGCGCGTCTGGACGCGCAAAACTTGGAATTAGTAACGTTGGTTGCGCCCGTGCCCGTGCAGCAACAGCCGGAACAGCAGCCACAGGAGCAACCGAAGCCGACCACGACGACGCAACAGCAAGTGGCGACGCGCACGGAGTTGATCTCAAGTACGCTGGACCCGACCAAGGTTCCGGAGAAGCCGTCCACGGTCGCTTCCAAGGTGCCGCCTGTGCCACCGAATACACCTGTGGCGCTCGGTCGCACCAACACTGATCCGGTTGGACCGACCGGACCAGTGGGCCCGCCCGGAGCAGGCGGCGTCGTTGGCGGCACCGGATCTGGGCCAGTGGTCAAGGTCGATGAGCCGCCGCCACCGCCGCCGACGCCGACGCCCAAGAAGGTGATCCAATCGGGCGGCGTATTGAACGGCAAGGCGATCAGCTTGCCGCAACCCGCGTACCCGCCGATGGCCAAGGCTGCGCGCGCGTCCGGCACGGTCAACGTTCAGGTGCTGGTCGATGAGACGGGCAAGGTCGTTTCCGCGACCGCCGTGAGCGGCCATCCGTTGTTGCGTCAAGCGGCGGTGCAGGCCGCCTATCGAGCGCGCTTTACGCCGACGCTGCTGTCGGGGCAGCCGGTCAAAGTGCAGGGCATCATCACCTACAACTTCGTGCTCCAGTGAGACACGAGCTACATAAAACCTCTGGAGGGTCTTAACCGTGACGATGTTGGTAAGCATGCTTGGAACGAAAGCCTTCGGCCTTCTCTTGCTGTTGCAGGAAGGGCAAGACCTCAGCTCCCAATTCACCGTGACCGAAATGTTGAAGCACTTGGGATGGGTGGCCCTGACAGTGGTCGTCATCCTGCTTCTGATGTCGGTCTATTCGATCGCCATCATGGTCGAGCGCTACTTGACCTACTCGGCGGCCAAGAAGCAGTCGCGCGAGTTTGCGCCGCGCGTGGCACAAGCGCTCAAGAACGACCGCATCGATGAGGCGATCAAGATCAGCGACAAGCACAAGAAATCCCACTTGGCAATGGTCGTCAGCGCCGGTTTGCAGGAGTTTCGCGCGCACGAAGCCTCGCCTGAGCTTTCGGGCGACGAGATCGAGGCTTCCAAGCGTGCCCTGCAACGCGCCATCGCCATCAAGACCAACGAGTTCAAGCGCGGTCTGTCAGGGCTTGCGACCATCGGTTCGACGGCGCCGTTTGTCGGTCTGTTCGGCACGGTGTTCGGCATCATCAACGCCTTCCAAGGCATGAAACAGGCTGAATCGGCTGGCATCGCGGCGGTTGCTGGCGGCATCGCCGAGGCGTTGTTCACCACGGCGCTCGGGCTCGCAGTGGCCGTGCCGGCCGTGTGGATGTTCAACTACTTCACCGGTAAGGTCGATGGCTTCATCGTCGAGATGGACAACTCGGCGTCGGAGTTGATCGATTACTTCATCAAGAATCGCACGAAGCAGTTGAAGGCCTAAGACGGTCGTACAGATTTCGGGCGTCCGGATGCGCGGTCGCAGTCCGCGCTCTTCAGCGAGCGCTGCGGCGCGACCGCGTGTAGGTATGCCCGCCATGTGGAGCGTGAACTATGGGAATGCAGGCAGGTGGAAGCGGCGGCTTCCAGTCCGAAATCAACGTCACGCCGATGGTGGACATCATGTTGGTGATCTTGATCATCTTCATGGTGATCACGCCCTTCTTGCAGCAAGGGATCACGGTCGCCATTCCGCGTGACCTCAACAACCCGGAAGTCGATCCGGCGATCATCAAAGAATCTTCCGTGGTCGTCTCGATTCCGGAAGATAATGAGTTCTACATCGGCAAGGAGCGAATTGATAAGGATTCGCTCAAGAGCGAGATCGAGAGCCGGATGAAGGACAAGCAAGGCGATGAACGCATCGTCTACATCAAAAGCGGCGTCGGGGTCAGCTACGGCAACGTCGTCGAGGTGATCAACTTGATCCGTCAAGCGGGCGTCGATCAAATCGGACTCGTCGCCGACCGGAAGAAGAAGGGCGGCACCGAAGCGGGCGCCCCCCAGTAACGCGCGAAAGGAGAGTGGTGGCCTTATGGCAATGAGCAGCGGCACCAAAGCCGAGCCATACATCAACGTTACTCCGTTCATCGATATCCTGCTGGTCTTGTTGATCATCTTCATGGTGATCACGCCGTTGAAACCGAGCCGCTTCAAAGCGCTCGTGCCACAGGAACCCAACCCCAATCAACGGGATGTCAAACCCAACCCGTTGACGCTCGTGGTCACCATTGATAAGGACATGAAGCTAAAGCTGAACACCGAGGATATGGGGACCATCAACGACACGAGCAAACTGAGCACGACGCTCGCACAACTCTTCGAGAAACGGCGGCAAGAGCGCGCTTACCGCTACGGCATGGAGAACCGCGTCGATCTGCCCGAAGAGGAACGGATCGAAAAGACGGTCTTCATCAAGGCCCCGCGCTCGATCCGTTACGGCGATGTCGTCAAGGTGATCGATGCGGTCAAGGGGGCAGGAGCGAGCCCCATTGGGCTACAGATCGACGATCTTGCGCAGTAGCAGTAACAACGGCGAATAGCTCGTCTCCGACCGCGAGCCGTCTCTCGACCGAAAGCTCTTGCGGTCGAACGTCCGAAAAGATAGTGAATTCTTCAAGTCACGAGGGAAGAGGCATGAAACCCTTTTTCACGAAACTGGGCCTGCTCGTCGCATGTGCGACGCTCGTCTCCGGTTGCAGCGTGGTCAACCGCATTCGCGCCAAAAACGAGATCAACGAGGGCGCGCGCGCCTACAGAGAGCGCAAGTATGCCGAAGCGCAACAGCATTTCGAACGGGCGCTCGAACTGGATCCGAATCAGAAGAACGCACAGTTCTTCGCCGCGCGCGCCATTCACGCGCAGTACAAACCGGGCGTTGAAACGCCGGAGAACATCGCCAAAGCGAAAGAGGCGATCGAAGCCTACAAAAAGGTGCTCGGGCAGGATCCGAACAACGACGAGGCTTACAACGCCGTCGCGTACCTTTACGGCGCGATCAAGCAGGACGAGGCGCAGCAACAGTGGATCACACAGCGCGCCAATCTCGAGACGCTCTCGCCCGAAAAGCGTGCCGAAGCCTACACAGTATTGGCCAGCAAACAGTGGCAGTGTTCCTATACGATCACCGAACAGCAAGAGAACAAGCAGACCGTGAGCAAAGACGGCAAAGCCGTCATTCAGTACAAAAAACCGAAGGATCCGGCTGATTTCGAGCGCGCGCAACAGTGCGTTGCCAAGGGGCTGGAGTTGATCAACAAGGCGATCGAACTCAATCCGAAAAGCGAATCGGCTTGGGCCTACAAGACCAACCTGTTGCTTGAAATGGTCAAGCTTGCGGAGATGGAAGGCAACGCCGAGAAACGAGCGCAATACGACAAGCAGTATCAAGAAGCGCAGGCGATGACGCTCAAACTGAACGAGGAGGCGCGACGCCGCCGCGAAGCGGAAGCGAAAAAATCGCCCGCGCAAAAAGCGAGTTGAACGCTCGCGCACGGACCCTTTCGCCTAGGCGAGGCTCGACTTCGCGGTCGGACCTCGCCTATCATTTTTTGTGAGCAGGGCGCTTCGGCGTAAACTTCAAGTCGGGCTTGGACATCCAATTTTTGTTGGTTCCCTGTCGCCCCGTTTTATGATTCGCATCGGAGACGTCATCGAAAAAGTCCGTCAGAACCATCCGCAGGCCGATCTCGACCTTTTACGCCGCGCCTACTTCTTTTCTGCGCTTCACCACCGCGGGCAGACGCGCGCCTCGGGCGAACCGTATCTCATCCATCCACTGGAGGTTGCCAACATCCTCGCGGAACTCCGGCTCGACGAGGTCTCGGTCGCGACCGGTTTGCTCCACGATGTGGTCGAAGATACGTTGGTTGATCTGGAGACCATTCGACAGTACTTCGGCGACGAGGTCGCCCACTTGGTCGATGGCGTGACCAAGATCGCGCAGATCAGCCACGCTTCGCGCCAAGAGCGACAAGCTGAAAACGTGCGCAAAATGCTCTTGGCCATGGTGGACGACGTGCGCGTCGTGCTCGTCAAGCTCGCTGATCGCCTCCACAACATGCGCACGCTCCACTACTTGCCGCCCGAGAAGCGGCAACGCATCGCGCAGGAGACGCTCGATATCTACGCGCCCATCGCGCACCGTCTCGGTATGGGGCGGCTGCGCGGCGAACTCGAAGACCTCGCCTTCAAACATCTCCACCCGGAGGAATACAACGCGCTGGCCGAACAGTTGGAGCGGCGGCGACCCGAGCACGAGGCTTTTCTCAATCAAGTCAAAGCGCGCATCGAAGAGAAATTGAGCGAGGCCGAGATCCCGTTCGTGTGCGTCGAAGGGCGCGTCAAACGCCTCTATTCGATCTGGAAGAAACTCAAGCTGCAGCGCATCGAGCTCGATCAAGTTTACGATCTGGTCGCCGCGCGCATCATCACTCCCGGCAATGAAATCCGCCACTGCTACGCCGCGCTCGGCGTGATCCATAACACGTGGAGACCGATCCCCGGCAGGATCAAAGATTGGATCGCAACGCCGCGCGATAACCTCTACCAATCGCTGCACACCTCGGTCATCGGCGATGAGGGACAGCCCTTCGAGGTGCAGATTCGCACCGAAGAGATGCATCGCATCGCGGAAGAGGGTGTCGCTGCGCATTGGAAGTACAAGGAAGGCCGCCGCGGCGCGCACGAGGAGGACGAAGCTTTTCAGTGGTTGCGCTCGCTCATCGAGTGGACGCAAGAGGTCAAAGATTCGCGCGACTTTTTGGAATCGCTCAAACTCGACCTCTACCCGAAAGACGTCTATGCTTTCACGCCCAAAGGCAAAGTGATCCAACTGCCGCGCGGCGCTACGCCAGTGGATTTCGCCTATGCCATCCACTCCGAAGTCGGTCACACGTGCACGGGCGCGCGCATCAACGGGCGCATGGTGCCGTTGCGCACGCAGATTCAGAACGGCGACGTCGTCGAGATCATCACCTCGCCCAACGCGCATCCGAGTCGTGACTGGTTGAACTTCGTCGTCACGTCGCGCGCGCGCAGCCGCATCCGCCATTGGGTGGCCGAGCAGCAGCGGGCCGAATCGATCGAGATCGGGCGTAAGTTGCTGGAAAAAGAGGCCTCGCGCTTCCAGCTTTCAATCAAGAAATTGCTTGCCGACGCGGACGGTGAGTTCAAGCGCGTCGCCAACGAGTACGGCTACGGGCGCGTCGAAGATCTGCTGGCAGCCATCGGTTACGGCAAACTGGTGCCGCGCAACGTGCTGGCGAAATACCTCGGTCCGGAGAAGTTCACTGAGGTCGAACAGCGCAAGGAATCGAAGCTCAAGACGAGCGTGCGCGAAGGCGTCCAAGCGGTCAAACGCTTGATGCGCATGGGCGATGATGCGATCGCGGTGCGCGGCGTGGACGACCTGCTGATCACGCGGGCGCGTTGTTGCAATCCGATCTACGGCGAAGAGATCGTCGGCTATATCACGCGCGGCAAAGGCGTCGTCGTGCACGCGCGCCACTGCCGCAACGTCCAACAATTGATGGCCAATCCGGAACGGATCGTCGAAGTGGAGTGGGCCGGTCAGGCCGAATCCGCCGTCTATCCGGTCAAGCTCGTCGCGATCACGGAGAACCGCACGGGGATGCTAGCCGGAATCACGAGCGCCATCTCCGACATCAAGACGAGCATTAGGGATGCGCGTGCCACCGTCTCGCCTGACAATCGCGGACACATCGAGGTGACGGTTGAGGTCTTTGACCTCAAGCATCTCGACCGCGTGATCCGAGCGATTCGCAATGTGCCCGGCGTGCTCGACGTTGAGCGCGTCAACGGCGCTGTTTGAAACGCGAGTGAACGGACAGGCGAGAAAAAGGGCCGGAGTTGAGGGCGAGCGGTTTTGCTGTCGTGACTGGCTTCTGCTAAAATTCGCCGTTTGTTCGACGTCCCGCGAGGAGAAGATGCAGAAAGAGAGCGTTCACACGAAGCACGCGCCGCAGGCCATCGGCCCCTATTCGCAGGCCATCATCGTCGAAGATTGGATCTTCACCTCGGGGCAGATCGCGCTCGATCCCGGCACGGGCCAGCTTATCGAGGGCGATGTCGCGGCACAAACCGAACGCGCGCTGCTCAATCTGAAGGCTGTGTTGGAGGCGGCTGGCGCGTCGCTCAACGATGTCGTCAAGACGACCGTCTTTTTGGCGGATATGGGGGATTTCAACGCGATGAACGAAGTCTACGCGCGTTTCTTCTCCACCAGCCCGCCAGCGCGTTCGACGGTGCAGGCGGCGCGCCTGCCGCGCGATGCGCGCGTCGAGATCGAGGCCATCGCCAAGAAGAACGCGCCTGGCTAAGCTGCTTTGGCGATCTTGCCCGCCTTGAGGCACCGGGTGCAAACGCGCATGCGTTGGGTGCCCCCTTGCGGCAGCGCGACGCGCACCGTTTGGAGGTTGGGGTCGAAACGGCGTTTGGTGCGGTTGCCGGCTTTGGAGACGTTATGCCCGAATTGCGGCCCCTTGCCGCACACTTCACATCTTTTCGCCATGATGATTGCCTCCGAGACGCCACGCGGGGCGGAAATCAAACGAAACTTCGATTTATAACAGACCGATTTCAAGATCGTCAAGGCGATATTGGAGACGAAACTTTCAGTCAGTCGAGGAGAAAACTGTGCACAAAAAGAAAGCCATCTTTTTCATCTGCGTGGCGATCCTTTCGCTCGGCATCGCTTGCAACCGGCGTACGAGCGGCAGCGCTGAAGGCGTCGCCGCTACGGTCAACGGCAAAGAGATCATGTTGAGCGAAGTCGATCGCATCATCAGCCAACAGACCGGAGGACAACAGGCGCAGCTATCGCCGCTCGAGCTGGCCGCCGCCCGTTTGCAGGTGCTCGATGGGTTGATCCAACAAGAGGTCCTCTTTCAGCGTGCGGAGAAGGAGAACCTGTTGCCCAGCGAGGACGAGATCACGCAAGCGATCAGCGCCGAGAAGCTCCAGCGCAACTTGACCGAAGAGGAGTTTCAGCGCATGTTGCGCGAATCGGGTCAGACCGAGCAGGCGCTGCGCGAAACGGTGCGCAAACAGCTCGCCATTCAGAAGCTGCAGGACAAAGTGATCGGCAAGATCACGATCAGCGATCGCGAAGTGGAAGATTTCTACAACAACAACAAGCAACAGTTCGTCAACGCGCGCGGCGTCGGGCTGGCGAACATCGTCGTTGATCCGCAAGACAACGGTTATCAGGACGATGCCAAAAACGACGCTGAAGCGAAGTTGAAGATCGATGAGATATATCAGCGGCTCAAGACCGGCAACGCCGATTTCGCCACTGTCGCGCGCGCGCGCAGCGAAGATCCGAGCAACGTGCGCGGCGGCGACATCGGTTTCGCCACTGAAGAACAGTTGAAGCAGGCCGGATTCCCTGCGGATTTGATCAACAAGTTCTTCAACTCGATGCAGGTCGGCGACATCACGCCGCCGATTCGGTTCCCAAACGGTCGTTGGTACATCTTCAAGCTCACCGACAAGCGCTTGCAGACTGAGAACCTAACGCTCGATAGTCCGGGCGTGCGCGACCAGATCAAAAACGCGCTCATCAATCAGCGCCGCACGCTGCTCAACGCCGCGCTGCTTGAAGTGGCGATGAACGAGGCCAAGATCGTCAACCATTTGGCGCGCAACATGCTCAGCAGCCCGAACAATCTGAGCGGAATAAGGCCCGCGCCGGCGGCTAGCCCGTCGCCGCAAGCGACGGCACAACCGACCGCCTCGCCCGTCGTGAGTCCGCAGGCGAGTCCACAACGTTGACCCCATGTTGTTCAGACTGACGGACGTTCGCAAGTCCTACGGCGGACAAGAGGTTTTACGCGGCGTCTCGTTTCAGGTCAACCCTGGCGAAAGGATCGGGCTTGTCGGCAGAAACGGTGCCGGCAAGACGACCGTCCTACGGTTGATCGCTGGCGAAGAGTCACCGGACGAAGGCGAGGTCGTGCGCGCGCGCAATTTGCGAGTCGGCGTGCTCGCGCAGCACGTCGAGTTTGCGCCCGACCTTTCCGTGCACGAAGCGTCGCTTGCCGCCTTCGGCGAACTTCAGCGCATCGAGCACGAGATGCGTTTGCTCGAACAGCGCATGGCCGAAGGCGCGGACGATTTGGAGCGCGTGTTGGAGCGTTACAGCGAATTGCAACAGCTCTTCGAACACCAAGGCGGATTCGAGTATGCCGCACGCGCCGAAGCCGTGTTGCAGGGGCTGGGCTTTGGCCGCGAGATGTGGTCGTTGGAGACGGCGAAACTCTCTGGTGGCCAGCGAAACCGTTTGGGGTTGGCGCGACTGCTCCTATCCGAGCCGGACGTGCTGTTGCTCGATGAACCGACGAACCACCTCGATACGGCGGCTGTTGAATGGCTTGAGGCCTTTCTCGAAAGCTATGCCGCGGCTTACATCGTCGTCAGTCACGACCGCTATCTCCTTGATCGCGTTTGCCGACGGATCATCGAGATAGACGGCGGCAAGGCGGTGAGTTACGCGGGCAACTATTCGAGCTTTGTCGTCGAGCGCGAGGCGCGACGCGAAGCGCAACGTCGCGCCTACGAACAGCAACAAGAGTTGATCGCGCGCACCGAAGAATTCATCCGCCGCAACATCGCTGGGCAGAAGACCAAACAGGCGAAGTCGCGGCGCAAGATGCTCGAACGGCTCGAGCGGGTCGAACAGGTGCGCGAGGAGCGCACAAGCGGCGACTTCCAACTACGCGACGTCGCTCGCGCTGGAACACAGGTGCTCACCGTGCAGAACCTCGCTATCGGTTACGACGGGCGCGCGTTGGTCCGCGACCTCAATTTCATCTTGCGTCGCGGCGAAGCTCTCGGCGTCATCGGGCCGAACGGAACTGGCAAAACGACTTTCGTCAAAACGCTTCTCGGTCGCCTCGCGCCGCTTGCCGGCGAGGTGCGCTGGGGAGCCAACGTGCAGATCGGCTACTATGCGCAACAGCTCGACGATCTCGATCCGCGCAACGAAGTGATCATGGAGCTAAGGCGCGTCGCGCCAACGGACGCAACGGCGGGAGAGTTGCGCTCCTTTCTCGCGCGCTTCCTCTTTACGGGCGATGATGTTTACAAGCATGTCGCCGATCTATCGGGCGGCGAGCGAGGGAGGCTCGCGCTCGCCAAGCTCATCTACTCGCGCGCCAACGTTCTGCTGCTCGATGAACCGACGAACCACTTGGACATTCCGTCGCGCGAGGCGTTGGAGGCTGCGCTCGAAGAGTATCCGGGGACGATCATCGTCATCAGTCACGACCGTTACTTTTTGGACCGCGTCGCAACGCAAATACTCGCTCTTCGCGGCGATGGATGCGCCGAGCACTTCATCGGAAATTACAGCGAGTACCACGACTGGAAACGGGCACAAGAAGCAGAGGTCGGGGAAGAGGTTGGCGGAACGGTGCGCGCAACCGTGTCGGAAAGGAGGGGGAAAAGGAGCGCCGTTCGGGAGCGGAAGGCCCGAGAAGAGGCACGCGGGCGCGATCCGGAAACGATCGAAAAGGAGATCGAAGAGGTCGAAGGGCGTCTCGTCGCCTTGGCTGAAGAGATGGGGCGTGAGGAGATCGTTCGCGATGCGGCGCGGCTGCGCGAATTGAGCGGCGAATACCAACGTTTGGAAGATAGACTGCGCGTTCTTTACGAGGAATGGGAGCAGTGCGTCGCTGGCGGCGCAGACGTCTCATCCGCCGGATCGCGCTAGTTGTGCCGAGAGATGCCCTTTGCTCAACCGAAGTCCCAAACGTTCGATGAATTCGGCCTCGCGCCAGTTCCTTTCACCTAGTGCGCTCTAGACGTGCCGCCTTTCGTGTTGGGTCTGCCTTCCCAAAAATCCGATGGAGCGGATCTGTCGCACGTCCTTGAAGAGCCGTCTTTCAGGGGCGATCGGCGCGGTGCGAAAGAAACCGGAGGCCGCCGCGGAACGCGCCTTTCGCACCGAAAAGATGAAACAGCGTTGACGATGAATCGAGCAATTGATTCGCGCCCCAAAGCCAGGCGCTCTGCCATCCAAGTCCTTTCTTGACAGAGAAATCGCCCTTTTGCTACATTCCCAAGTTGCTCGTAGGCGCGTAGCTCAGGGGTAGAGCGCTACTTTGACACGGTAGAGGTCAGCGGTTCAAATCCGCTCGCGCCTACCATCCTCCGCCTTCCGCAATCCATTCACAGGCAGGTCGTCCGGTCGCTTCTCCACCGCGTCTCTCCTTGCGTTCGCTTCGCCTGGAAAGCCGCGTTCATGAGTTCGGCAGAGAGAATTCGATTCCGACAAGCGCACAGATCTATTGGGCGCTTCATCGCGTAGTTTCTGCCTTTTCGATGATCGCCATTTCAGTGTTGCTGTGCCAATCTGCCGATGAGCGTAAACAGCGGCATGTACATGGCGATGACGATCGAGCCGATGGTGACGCCCAAGAAGGCGATCATGATGGGTTCGATCAGCGTCAAGAGGTTGGCGATAGCCGCATCTACCTCTTGCTCATAAAAGTCGGCCACTTTGCCGAGCATGGCGTCGAGCGCGCCCGTCTGTTCGCCGATGCCGACCATCTGCGCGACCATGTTCGGAAAGACTTCCGTCGCTTTGAGCGGTTCAACGAAAGTCTCGCCGCGTTCGATCGCATCGCGGATCTTTAAGACCGCCTCTTCGATGATGACGTTGCCGGCGGTGCGCGCTGTGATCTCAAGCGCGCTCAAGATCGGCACGCCCGAAGAGAGCAGCGTGGAGAGCGTGCGCGAAAAGCGCGCGATCGATATCTTGCGCAAGATGATGCCGAGGATCGGCAGTTTCAAAAGCAGCGCGTCGATCTGGCGTCGCCCGCGCGGCGTTTGATAGTACTGCTTGACGGTGAAGCCCAAACCCCCCAACGCCAAAAGGATCGACAACCCTCCCCACCCGGCGAGGAAACGGCTGATGCCGACCACGATGCGCGTCGGCAGCGGCAACTGTTCTCCCGGACCGAGCAGGCCGAGAAAGATGCTCTCGAACTGCGGGATGACGAAGATCATGATCACGGCGATGACGACGATCGCGATCGCGATCACGGCTGATGGGTAGATCAGCGCCGAAACGACATCTCTTTTGAGCTTGACGATCTTCTCGATGTAGGTCGCCAAACGTTGCAAGATGAGGTCGAGGATGCCGCCCGTTTCTCCCGCTTCGACCATGTTGACGTAGAGCGGGTCGAAGACCTTCGGATGGCGCGCCATAGCTGCCGCCAGCGTCGAACCTTCTTCGACATCCTGGCGAATCTGCGCGATCGTCTGTTTGAAGAACTTGTTCTCCTGTTGCTCGGAGAGGATGTCGAGACACTGGACCAGCGGCAGGCCAGCATCAATCATCACCGAAAACTGGCGCGTGAAGATGGCCAGCTCCTTTGACTTCACTTTGCCCTGTTTGCTCGGTTTCGGGACGGCGATCTCACGCCCTTTCTCCTTGACCGAGGTGAGCATGATCTGCTCGCGCCGCAGCAGTTGGCGCAAGCTCTCGCGATTGTCGGCGATGCGCTCGCCGACGATGACTTCGCCGAGGCGATTGCGACCCTTGAACACGTATGTGGGCATGGCGATTACCTCTCCTCAACAGTGATGATGGTCTCCCCGTGGCGCGTTAGCGAATCCGAACCTCTTCTTCTCGCGGTCCCGGCCTCGCGTGTGGTCCGGGACCGGCCCAGCCCGTGTTGACGCCAGAACCGCGCTCGATCAGGTCGCGCAGCTCTTCTTGGTTGGGCGAACGTTGCATGGCTGTCTCCAGCGTGATCAGTCTTTTGTGGTAGAGCGTCGCCAGCGATTGGTTGAAAGTCTGCATGCCGTACTTGTCTTGCCCGGCTTGCATCATGGAGTAGATCTGGTGAATTTTGTCTTCGCGAATCAGGTTGCGGATGGCGGAATTGGGCACCAAAATCTCGAGCGCCATGATGCGCCCGCGCCCGTCGGCGCGCGGCAGCAACGCTTGGCAGAGGATGCCTTCGAGCACGAGGCTCAGTTGCGCGCGCACTTGTGCCTGCTGATTAGGCGGAAAGACGTCGATGATGCGATTGATGGTCGAAGCGGCTGAGTTGGTGTGCAGCGTTGCCAGCGTCAGATGACCGGTTTCAGAGATTCTCAAGGCCGATTCGATCGTTTCGAGATCGCGCATCTCGCCGATCAAGACGACGTCTGGATCTTGCCTGAGCGCCGTGCGCAAGGCATTGGCGAAACCGTGCGTATCCGATCCGACCTCGCGCTGGTTGACGAGGCAGTTCTTGTGGCTGTGCAAGAATTCGATCGGATCTTCGATCGTCAAGATGTGTTCGCGCCGTTCGCGATTGATCTTGTCGAGCATGGCGGCGAGCGTGGTCGTTTTGCCCGACCCGGTAGGGCCGGTGACAAGGATCAAGCCGCGCGGCCGTTCGCATAGTTGCGAGACGATTGGAGGCAACCCCAATTGTTCGAACGACTTGATCTCATACGGGATAGCGCGAAAGACGGCGCCGACCGCTCCGCGTTGGTTGAAGATGTTGGCGCGAAAGCGGGACAATCCGCGGACGCCGAAGGAGAAGTCGAGTTCCAAGTTCTCCTCGAAACGGTGCTTCTGCGCGTCCGTCAACACGCTGTAGGCCAACGCTTTGGTGTCGGCGGGCGTGAGCACGCGGAAGCCCTCTAGCGGCCGCAAGTGGCCATCGACGCGCACCATGGGCGGCGAGTTGGTCGTGATGTGGAGGTCAGACCCGCCAAGCTCGATGAGCTTGCGGAGCATATCGGAGAGCGAAAGCGGCGATGCCTGATCGTGAAGCGGCATGAATTCCCCCTCGAAGATCTCGTGGCAACAAGGCTGGAGAAGAAGCGCGATCGACTTCTTCTCCAGCTCGAAGATTCAGCGTTATTCAAGCGTGCGGGCGGTGAGCGTTCGCGGCGCGGGGGCGCGAAGCGAGGCGAGAGCTTGCTCGGCTTCGAACGCGAGCGGACCAGCGAACTCCACCGGACCGTTGACGGTGAGACTGTAGAGGCGGCCGTTTACCTCGACGAAGTAGAAGTTCCAAAACTGCTTGGCGACGGCCGGAGATGAACCGTTGCCCGACTGGGCCAGCACGACGTAAACGCGTCGTCCGCCGATCTCCTGTTCCCAGTCATTAACGACCCATCCGCCCTCTTCGATCATGCGCTCGATAACGAGGCGCCGCAGCGCGGCAAACGGCACGTTGCCGAGCGTTTTGCGCCGGACCGAAAACGAAAGCGCCAAGTCCGCAGGCAAGCGCGGCTGTACTGGCGAAACGGCGACCGTGCCCATCACCGTGCCGCTCGGCGCGCGCACGACGTAGCGCGTCTGATTGCCTGCGGCTGGAGCGCTGGTCCAGCGCACAGGAAGCGGGAAGTCGAGCGTCGGCAGCGTCGTCAGCGCGACGTTGGCGACGACCGGCTGCGGAAGCTTGCGTGCGCGCGCCAATTGCGCCGCTCTCAACCGCGCCAAACGCCTTTTGCGCGCCAGCAGCGCCGCGCGGCGTTTGCGCAACAGCGCTTGCCGCCGTCGCCACCACGCGCGCCGCTTCTTCCGATACGAGCGCGATGCGCGGCGTTTGCCTTCGCGCTCTTGGCTCGCAGCCGCATCGGCGGTCCAGTCAACGACCAGCGCCGTGAGCGGGAGCGTCGCCGCGACCGAGAAGAGCATCAGCAGCGATAAGACGATTTTTCGCAACATAGGTTTGTCCTCTCCGATCTTCACGCGACCGTTTCGCGCACGACCTCTTCCACGGTTGTGATCCCGTTTCTGATCTTGTGCAGCCCCGATTCGCGCAAAGTGATCATCCCATCCTCGATGGCTTTGCGCCGCAGCTCCAGAGCCGAAGCGCCAACCAGAATCAACTCGCGCAGCTCATCGGTCATCTCCATGACTTCGTACAGACCGATGCGCCCGCGATAGCCGGTTCCGTTACACGTGCGACAGCCGCGCCCCTTGTAGGTCTTGATCTGTCGCGCCTCTTCGGGTGAAAACCCGACCTCGATGAGCGCTTCGGGCGGCATCGGCCATTCGGCGCGGCAGTCCTCGCAGATGCGTCGCACGAGCCGCTGCGCTTGGATCAAGTTGACGCTGGTCGCAACGAGAAACGGTTCGATGCCCATGTTCATCAATCGCGAAATGGTCGAGGGTGCATCGTTGGTGTGGAGCGTGGAGAGCACTAGGTGGCCCGTCAACGCGGCCTTGATCGCGATCTCGGCCGTTTCGAAATCGCGGATCTCGCCGACAAGGATGATGTTCGGATCCTGCCGCAAAAAGGCGCGCAGCGCGGCAGCGAAGTTGAGTCCGATCTGTTCTTTGATCTGCACCTGATTGATGCCCGGCAGATTGAACTCGACCGGATCTTCCGCCGTCATGATGTTGGTCTCGGGCTTGTTCAGCGCCTGAATCGCCGAATAGAGCGTGTTGGTTTTGCCCGATCCGGTCGGCCCCGTCACCAACACCATGCCGTACGGCTTGTTGATCGCGCGCTGAAACTTGACGAGCGACTCAGGTTCAAACCCGAGTTTGGTCATGTCGAGCATCAGCCGCTCTTTGTCGAGCAGGCGCAGCACGACCTTTTCGCCAAAGAGCGTCGGTAGAGTCGAGACGCGAAAGTCCAGTTCGCGCGAGCGGCCGTCCGTCTTGATCTTGATTTTGATGCGGCCATCTTGCGGGAGCCGTTTCTCGGAGATGTCGAGCTTGGCCATGATCTTCAAGCGCGAAATCACGGCGTCACGCAGCTTCATCGGCGGGTGAAGCACATCGTAGAGCACGCCGTCGACGCGAAAGCGGACGCGAAACTCCTTCTCGTATGGCTCGACGTGAATGTCCGATGCGCCGCGACGCAAAGCGTCGGCGAGGATGGCGTTGACCAAACGGACGACGGGCGCATCTTCGCTCATGCGCGCCGGATCGGACATATCGATCTCGTCGTCCTCTTGAATGATCTCCAAGCCGTCGCCCGTCTCCTCGGCGATGTCCAACGTCAACTGATCCAGCAAAAAGCCATCGTTGCCGCGCCCGTTGGATGGCTCAACGCGCTCGGCCAACTCGATCTCGCGCGATGTGTTGTAGTACTTCTCGATCGCTTCCTGCAGGCTCGCTTCCGAAACGACGACCGGCTCGACGTTCAGCCCCGTCATGAACTTCACATCATCCATGGCGAAGACGTTGGTCGGATCGGCCATGGCCAACGTCAGCGTCGCGCCGACGCGCGAAAGCGGAAGCACGCAGTATTTTTCGGCAACCTCGCGCGGTATCAAGCTGAGCACCTTGGGATCGATCTCGAAAAGATCGAGATTGACGCTCGGCACGCCGTATTGGCGCGAGAGGACGGCCGTGATCATGTCGTCAGAGACGAAACCGAGTTTGACTAGGTTATAGCCAAGCCTACCGCCGTGTTCACGTTGGTAATCGATCGCCTCGCGCAACTGCTGCGGGGTCAGGAGCTTTTCACGAACGAGGATTTCGCCTAGTTTGGCTGACATCGACGCGACCTAAATTAAAGGGAAGATCGTAGGTACAAAAACGCCAACGGTGTTTTCCACCGTTTGGCAATGCATGTTACTGTTTAATCCTAGCTGTGTCAAGATGGTTGCTATCGGTCAATTTGAGAGTTGCCAAAGATCTTTCTGTTCAGCGCTTTGAGGGAAAAGGCGGATGTCAGAAGCGACACCGAGCGTTTGGCGCGATGAAACGAACGGGGGATGTCGAGCGCGGGAGGTGAAAAAGAGATCGGGTTTTTTGCGTCGGTTCTCGGCGAGCGGAGTTCTCCTGCGCGAAGAACTCCGCTCTGAGCCTATCGGTCGAAAAGATCTAGGGGCGTCGCCGTCTGCCTCCGGTGTTGGTTGTGCCCGTGTTGGCCGGTTGTTGTGGTTTAAGCGATTCGGCAAGGGCTTTAATCGCCTCTTCGGCCTCCTGTTTGCGCTGGTCGGTGGCCGGGGCTTTGGCGACGAACTGCTTGAAGACTTCGCTCGCTTCAGCAGCTTTGGCTGGGTCCGAGGCGAGCGCCAGTCCGAGGCCGTAGAGCGCATCGAGGTTATTCGGGTCGGATTGCAGGATCTGTTTGTACTGCGCGATCGATTCGTCAATGCGGCCGCCTTGGAAGAGCGCATTGGCGAGGCTCACCCGCGCCTTGGCCTTTTTGGCTGGATCGGTCTCGGCGGCGATGTACTCTTGCGTTGCGCGGATGGCCGCATCAGCCATGTCGGCCATGCCGACTTGAAGCGCGAGCCTATAGTTTTCGTAGCGCGCTTCAAGGTAGTTCAGCTCCTCGTTCTGCGGCTGTTGAGCGGGCGTTGCCCCGCCTTGCGGTGCGGTCCCGGCGCGCTTAGCCTGCATCGCGCGCTGCGCTTGGAGCGCCTTTTCCGAGGCTTCGACGGCGGCTTTGAAGTCAGCGCGCGCCGTTTCGCGACCGGCTTGATCTTTATTTCTCACCGCTTCGTTGTAACGCTCGACGCCACGCGTGCGCAACGCGATCGACTTGTTGCGGTAGAAAACGGGTTGTTCCGGGTCGGCTTGGATGCCTTGGTCGTAGTAGTTGATCGCTTCGTCGTACTTCTTGGCTGTGAAGGCGTCGTTGCCAGCCTTCAAGATTTCGTTCAGTTTCAGGTTGAGCGCCTCGATCCGCTTCTTTTCAGCCTCGAACTCAGCGCGCTTACGCTCCATCTCCTCGCGCGCGCGTCGCGCCTCGGCGCTTTCAGTTCCGGCTTCGGGTGTTGCTGCCTGTGCGCCCATGGTGCGGATCTGTTCCAGCGTCAGCGTGCTGCCGTCGCCCGGTTCGAGTTCGAAATCGTTTTCAGGGCGTTGACTGATGCGTACGTCCTTGAGGAAGGTTGGGCGTGCGTTCGGGGCGCTAACGACGATGGTGAAAGTGCCGGTGAAGGGTATGCCGGCGTAAACGTAACGCCCGTTTTTGTCGGTTTTGGTGCGGTATTCGCCTTTGATGTCCGTGCGGTAGAAGACGACCGTCGCGCCGGCGACGGGAACGCTCTTGCCGTCCGGTTGTTTGAGCGTCACTTTGCCCGACGCGGTGACGACTTGGGCCGCAGCCGAAGCTGCGCTGAGTGTGATCAGGAATGCCACCGCAAGGGCGCAAAAGATTCTCGTGCGCATGTTCCGTGGTCTCCTCTCGATCAAAGAAGATGATGCCAAATCTTTCGCAACGCTTCGAAAAGGGCGCTGAACATCGGGGGAGCGGCCCGCACTCGTTCGAAGCAGGGGGAGAAACAACGACTATGATGACGCGCGCTCTTTCGACGGTTGTCGTCCCGAAGCGCTTTCTTCGCAGAGCGAAGGCCAGAGTCTCATACGGTGCGCATTCGATCAATCGAACGCCATCTCTTCGTAGAGTATCGGATCGACCACGCCCGCGTCGCGAAAAGCGCGAAGACGAAGCGCGCACGAATCGCACCGGCCACAAGCGCGTTCCTCGTTGCGGTAGCAAGACCAGGTGAGCGCAAAGGGCGCGCCGAGCGCCAGCCCACGCCGAACGATCTCGGATTTACGCATATGGATCACGGGCGTGCGGATCTCTATGCGTGTTTCTGGTCGCGTTCCCACATCGATGGCACGTTGGAAAGCTCGATAAAACTCCGGGCGGCAATCGGGGTAGCCCGAAGAGTCTTCGGCCACGGCGCCAATGTATACGCGTCCGGCGCCGATGACTTCAGCCCAACTGGTAGCCGTCGCCAGCAAATGTGCATTGCGAAAAGGAACGTAGCTCGTCGGAATTCGGCGCGAGGTGAGATCGGCCTCGGCGACCGGGATTCGTTCGTCGGTCAAAGATGAACCGCCGATGCGAGCGAGCCCTTCGAGCGAGACGATCAGCCTTCGCTCGACGCCAAAATGATCTGCCAGCTCCTCGAAAGCTCGACGCTCCCGCTTTTCCGTCCGCTGCCCGTAGCAGACGTGAAGAAAGGCCAGTTCGTCGTTCTCCTCGCGCGCAATAGCCGCCGTCACGCACGAATCCATGCCGCCTGACACCAAGCAGACGGCAAAGCGCGGATCGGTTTTCACCTCGACATCTTCCGGTGATTGTTCGACTCTTTCGTTGCTGCCGCCCATGTCGTTGGTTCTTCCGCTTGCGGCTCGAACACGGTTTGTTCTTTCTCGATGGCGCTTGGCTAGCGCAGCCTACGCCCAAACTTCGATCGTTCGTCAGACGCCGCGCGCATCCGGTCCCCAAATGACTTTGTGCATCTGTATTTGCAGTCGCAGATCGCGTCCGCTCGAGGCGACCCAGTCAGCTATGTCCGCTAGGTCGATGGCCCCCCACACGGGGGAGATCAAAACGGCGCGCGCGCGACGCTCTAGATCGTAGCGCGCAATCACCTGACACGCAAACTCCCAATCGGCGCGGTCGGCGATGACGAACTTCACTTCGTCTTTGTCGGCGCGCAAGCGTTCGAGATTGGGCCAGTGGTTGCGTTCCGCTTCGCCCGACGCCGGGCACTTGACGTCGAGAATGATCGCCGCGCGCGGATCGATCCCTTCGGTTGAGAAGAATCCTCCCGTCTCCACCAACACCTCGTAACCTTCATCGCACAAGCGCGCGATCAGCCTTTGCGCTTCGCGCTGCGCGAGCGGTTCACCGCCCGTCACTTCGACCAGACGGCAACCGAAAGAGCGCACTTGTTCAACGATCTCGTCGATGGTCATGCGTTCGCCGCCGGTGAAAGTGTAGGTCGAATCGCACCATGTACAGCGCATCGGGCAACCCGTCAGGCGCACGAAAGCGCAAGGGCGCCCGGCGTGGGTTGATTCGCCCTGAATCGAGCGAAAGATCTCTGTCACGCGCAGCGTGGACATCTTCATTCCGACTCTAGCCCACATGCGTTTCGGTGTCAAAAAGGGATCTCTTCTTGCGTCTTCGAGCGGCGGACGTTGACTCGGAGACTTTGTGCGATGATAAAACAAGCGCGCTCGCCTCCGCCAAATTTCTCCGACCGGTGCATACCGTGCCTCGTCTAATCTAACGGTTGTACCGCTCTCCCCATTGAAAGGTTCTTTTGCGGTTCGAGCACTCTTTGGGAGTTGGAAAGATGAGAACAAGTGTTGACCGTTTTGGCCGGCGTGCGATGGCTCTTCTTTGCGCATGGGCGCTTCTTCTCCCTTGTTCTTCCTGGTCTGTAGCGCAGACGCAAGCTGCGAGGTCAAGTCAAGCCGAGACCGAACGAATCATCCACGTGCTCAACCGGCTGGGCTTCGGTCCGCGTCCGGGCGACATCGAGCGCGTGCGCGCCATGAGGCTCGAACGGTACATTGAAGAGCAGCTTCATCCCGAGCGCATAGATGATTCCGCTGTGGAAGCGCGATTGCGCACGCTCCAAGCGCCGTTTCTTTCGACGCGGGAGCTTCTCGCTAAGTATCCGAATCCCGGGCAACTGATTCGCGTGCTCGACCGACAGGGAAAGCTTCCAGCCGATTTAGCCGCGTTGCGCGACGAGTTCAAGCGGCAGAACGGCATGACCAGCACCTCAACGCAAACCAAAAGCTCCGACGGCCCGACCAACGCGCGTCCTTCTGACCAACCGAAGAGCGCGGCGGGCGATTCCACAGCAGCGGAGAAAGACAAGCGCGCGTTGCGCCGAGACATACGTCAGTATTTCATCGAGAACGGCCTCCTTCCACCGCAACGGATCACGCAGGAGATGCAAGCGCAGCGCATCATCCGCGCCGTGTACAGCGAGCGGCAATTGCAGGAAGTGATGGTCGATTTTTGGATGAACCATTTCAACGTCTATGCCGACAAAGGGCTGACGCGTTGGTATCTGCCCGCGTACGAGCGGGACGTGATTCGCCCGCACGCGCTCGGCAAATTCCGCGATCTGCTCGTGGCGACGGCGCAGAGCCCGGCGATGCTCTTCTACCTCGATAATTTCCAGAGCGTCAGCCCAAATGCGCCGCCGCCGCGCCGACGCGAGCTTTCAAACGATGCGGCGTTGCGGCTCGGTCGGTTCGGTCTCAGCGCCGCGCTTGGTGGAGGACGGAACCGACTTCGCTTGATGGAACGTCAAGCCGCCCTTGAAGCGATGAGGACGGCGCAGGCCGGAAAGAAGGATCAACCTCAAATGCGCCAGTTGCCGGCGCGGCGGCGCGGTTTGAACGAAAACTACGCGCGCGAGTTGATGGAGCTGCATACGCTCGGCGTTGATGGCGGCTACACGCAAAAGGACGTTCAAGAAGTGGCGCGGTGCTTCACCGGGTGGACCATTTTCGATCCATACGCCCTGTCAGGGCAGGTGATCGCTGAAAAGGGCGGGCCGTTCGCCGAGCGCATCGCGCAGGCTTTGAACGAGCGGGCCGGGCAGTTCGTCTTCAACGCGCGCATGCACGACGCGGGCGAAAAGGTCGTTCTCGGGCAGAAGATCCCAGCTGGCGGCGGGATCGAGGATGGCTTGAAGGTGCTCAATATGCTGAGCCGTCACCCATCGACGGCGCGTTTCATTGCGACGAAGCTCTGTCGGCGTTTCGTCAGCGACGATCCGCCTAAAGCTTTGGTTGATCGGGTAGCCGAAGTCTTTTTGAAGACCGATGGCGACATCCGCGCGACGTTGCGCGCCATCTTCACCGCGCCGGAGTTCTACGCGCCGGAAGCGCGCCGCGCCAAGATCAAAACGCCATTCGAACTCGTCGTGAGCGCCATTCGCGCGCTCGACGCAGAGACGGATGGCGGCCCGGCGACGCACAACTGGATCGCGCGCATTGGCGAGCCTTTGTACATGTACCAAGCGCCGACCGGCTACCCAGATCGGGCCGATTATTGGGTGAACACGGGCGCGTTGCTTGAACGGATCAACTTCGCCATCGCGTTGGTGAACAACCGCGTTCCGGGAACGCGCGTCGATGTGACCAAGTTGGTCCCGGAGTTCGCCGCCAAGAGGTCGCTCACCGACGAGGATCGACAGCAGATCTTGGATCGCTTCGTGGCGCTCTTGCTGGACGAAAAGGTTTCGCCGCAGACGCGCGCGCAGTTGGTCCAGCAACTGTTTCGGCCTGCAACCAACGCGAACCACGAGCCGCCGACCGAGACGACCCTGTTGGATGCGGGACGGCGTGGTCCGCGACAGCTTCGAGTGGAGCGAGCGGTTGCTCCGGCGCCTACGCCAACGGGCGTGCGGGCCGAGATCGCGCGCATCGCTGCGCTCGTCCTCGGATCGCCCGAGTTTCAGCGGCAGTGATGATTTGATGGGGTGGCGAAAGGGATAAGACCGAGCGCGCTTTGAAGAGCAGAAGACGCGAAATTCTGCGGTGCGTTCGGCGAACCGGAGAATGAAAACGAGGAGAGGTGCTGATGATGAATCGAAGGTTCTTCTTGAAATCCGGCGGCATTGCGCTCGCCAGTTTCGGTCTGATGAGTTCAGCGCCATCTTTCTTGCAGCGCACCGTCGCGCAAGCGCTTACGGGCGCAGGCGGAGTGCGGCGCAAGACGCTGATCGCCATCTTCCAACGCGGCGCGGTTGACGGTTTGAACATGGTGGTGCCGTTCGGCGAGAGCGCTTACTACGACTATCGCCCCAACATCGCCATTCCAAAGCCGCGGAGCGAAGATGGGGCCATCGACCTCGATGGTTTCTTCGGGTTGCACCCAGCGCTCGCGTCGTTTGAACCGTTGTGGCGCGAGCAGCGTTTAGCCATCGTTCATGCCGTCGGGTCGCCCGACGCGACGCGTTCGCATTTCGATGCTCAAGACTACCTGGAGACGGGGACGCCGGGGCGCAAGGGCACCCCTGATGGGTGGCTCAACCGGCTTCTGCAAGCGCACAAAGATCCGCGCGCAACGCCTTTTCGCGCCGTTGCGATGACGCCGAACTTGCCCCGCATCCTGCAAGGGCGCGCTCCAGCACTGGCCATGCAAAACCTCGCCGATTTCACCATCCGCGCTGGCGGCGGCGCTCCGAACGTGCAGACCGGATTCGAGGCGCTTTACGAACAGTTGACCAACGATCGTTTGTTGAGCGAGGCGGGCAAGGAGACGTTCGGGGCGATCAGCTTCTTGAAGCGTGTCGATCCGGGCCAGTACAAACCGGCCAACGGCGCCAACTATCCGCGCGGACGCTTCGGCGATGCTTTGCGGCAGATCGCGCAGCTCATCAAGGCCGAAGCCGGACTCGAAGTGGCCTTCACCGACATCGGCGGTTGGGATACGCACGTCAATCAAGGCGGCCCGCGCGGTCAGCTAGCGGCGCGGTTGCAAGAGTTCGGTCAAGGCATCGCCGCGTTGGTCGCCGATCTTGGTCCGCTCATGGACGATGTGGTCATCGTCACCATGTCGGAGTTCGGGCGCACGGCGCGCGAAAACGGCAACCGCGGAACGGATCACGGCCACGCCAACGCAATGTTCGTCATCGGCGGCGCCACGCGCGGCGGGCGCGTTTATGGCGACTGGCCTGGTCTGCGCGGCGATCGCCTCTATGAAGGGCGTGATCTGGCGCTGACGACCGATTTCCGCGACGTGTTCGGCGAATTAGCCCGAAAGCACTTGCGCGCCAATGATCTGACGACGATCTTCCCGGGCTACACGCCGACCAAGTTTCGCGGCCTCCTCGGCTAAGCCGTTTCAACGGACGATCGAAGGCGTTGCTCTTCAATCGAAACGAAGGGCAGCGCCCATTGTTTTCGCATCGCCGGCTTGTTCAAGCGCCGATCGAAACTTTCAGGCGATCTCATTCATCGGTGGGCGCGTCGCTCTTTGCTTCCCGCACGGAGTCGTTTCGTTGATGTTCGCGGTCTTGTTCGACCATCTCTTTTCTGGCTTGTTCTTCGCGCCCTTCCGTTCGCTGCTCCTCGCGTATGCGGTGGTTGTAAGTTTGGAAGATGACCAGCGCGGCGACCACCAGCGCGAGCGCGATGCCGCGCTGCAACGTCTCCGCCGGGTTCTCCCAGAGAATGAAGTGTTCGAGAAAGGTCACGGCCATGATGACGACGACGACGCTGATCACTTTAGTCTCAAGGTCGGTGAGCGATTCAACGCCGAGCGCGATCGTCAAATTCAGCGGCGCGATGAAGAGGCTGTAAAGGCCGACGCCGATCAAGTAGAAGATCACCGCCTTGAGCATCAAGCTGACGATCTCGAGAAATTCCACCGTCAGGTCGGTCGAGTTAATGCGCCCCTGAAAAAGGTTTTGCCACGCGTGCCAGACGCCGGTCATCGCTTTGATCGTGCCGAGCAGAAAGAGCGAGAAGGCGACGAGCAACACGGCGAGCACGGCGAGCAAGACGATCAGCCGCGACCGCCCGATGGCTCGCCCCACCGGTGCCAGCTTTTGCGAAACCGAGCGTCCGTCCGTTTCATCCGTTGGGTGGTCGCGTTCAGCGCTGGAACGCGCGTCGGAAAGCGTCCTCTTCATGGTCGTTCAACGAGATCGCAAAAGATGAAGTCGCCGCGTCGTACTTTTTCGCCAAATTCCAGCTCGATCGTGTGGCGAAAGATCGGACCGGCGAAGACGAACGTGTGGAATTCGCCGTTTTCGCCGCACGGATCGACATCTGGCGGAAGGTCGCGCACGAAGTTGGCGTCGTAAAAACGTCCGGCGAAGGATTGGTCCAGTCGGCGTCCGTCCACGCAGACGACCGCGGCGCGAAAGCCGAGGGCGAAAAAACGCGCGGCACATTGGTGCGTATTGCGTGCCCAGAGCGGAAAAAGTCCGTGCATGTCGAGCGCAGCGAGCAGTTGCTCGCGGTAGGCGCGCACATCTTCGAGGAACAGATCGCCAAAGGCGACCGTCCGCACGCCGCGTTCGCGCCAGATGCGCAAACGTTCCTGCATCGCCTCTTCGTACACGAGGTTGGTCGCCTCTTTCGGGATCATGGCACAATCGAGTTCCAGCCCGAGGCTCGCGGCTTGGCGCTCGATGAGCGCGCGTCGAACGCCGTGCATGCTCAATCGGTCGTAGTCGCGCGTAATGGTCGCCAGCAAAGCGACTACTTCATAATTTCCAGCGCGGCGTAGTTCATAGAGCGCGAGCGTACAGTCTTTGCCGCCGCTCCAAGAAAGGACCACAGGTGTTTTGTTGTTGACGTTCATTCTGCAGGTCGAGCGCAATGGCGTTGCAGGCGCAACTTCGAGACGACTTCCAGCGTCGCGCCGCGTCACTTGGGGACGATGGCGATGGCGCGCAAAGGCCCACCGCTTCCGCCCGCGATCTTGATCGGCAGCGCGACGACGATGAACCCTTTGGTCGGCAACTGGTCCAGATTGGCGAGGTTCTCGAAGGCGGGAACGTTGCGCTCGAAGAGCGTCCGGTGCGTTTCGAAAAGCTGTGACTGGCCGTAATCTATGCTTGGAGTATCGAGCCCGACGGCTTTGATCGAGCGATTGGCGACGAGCCATCGTGCCGCTTCCGGCGCGAGGCCAGGGAAGTGAAGCTTGGCAACCGCCTCTGCCCCGCGTTCATCCGTTCCCATGTAGCTTCGGCGATCAGGCCAACGTTTGCCGTAGCCGGTCCGTAGAAAGACGATGGTGCCATCAGGAAGTCGGCCATGTTGCTTCTCCCAAGCCTCGAAATCATCTATGGCGATTTGGTAGTCGGGGTTGCCCGCGCATTTGTCGCTGACATCAATGACCACGCCTTCGCCCATCAATTGTTCGAGCGGGATGCGGTCCACTGTCTTCCCGTCGCGGTGAAAATGGATGGGCGCATCGATGTGCGTTCCGCCGTGCTCGGCCATGCAGAAGTTGTTGGCCGCATAATAGTAACCTTTGTCCGTCACGCCATCGGCGACGCGTTCGAGCCTGAAAGGTTCGGCGGTGGGCCAGAAGATCGTTTGCTCGTCGTAGGGGTAGGAGAGATCAACGATTCGGCCTTGCGGAAAGCTCTGCGTCGCGGGCGATGAACAAGCTGCGTTTAGCGCGAGAAGAAAGAGGGCGATGCGCTTCATACGGCCTCCTTCAGAGCTTTGCTACCCTTCACCTGCGTTCGATCAACCGGTTATGGTATTGGTCCGTGCGGTTCGATCATAGCTCTTAACGTCGCGGCGCGCAAAAGGGCCGGGTGGCCGTAAAGAACAAGCGGGCGATCCAAAGCTGAGCCCGTTCGCACGCTCGATCCGAGGCGGGTTTGGACTCGGACCTCGATTGAATGGTACATTATGCGCGCGAAAGGATTCGAAGAAAGTTTCGGGGGGAAAGGATGTTAGCGCCACAAGCTCCTGCGTCCAATGCGACGCGTCGTTACCAACTGTTCATCGACGGGAAATGGGTGGATGCCGAATCGGGCAAAACGTTCGCTTCGATCAATCCGGCGACCGGAGAGACTCTCGCCGAAGTGGCTGAAGCCGACGCGCCCGACATAGACAAGGCGGTGCAAGCGGCGCGGCGGGCTTTCGAAGGCAAATGGTCCAAGGTGAGCGCGCGTGATCGCGGGCGTCTGCTTTACAAATTGGCCCAGTTAGTCGAGGCGCGGGCCAAAGAACTGGCCGAACTGGAGACCCTGGACAACGGCAAGCCCATCCGCGAATCGCTCTACGTTGATCTGCCGGAAGTGATCGAACACTTCGAATATTTCGCCGGCATGGCGACCAAGATCGAGGGCGAGACGATTCCCGTTCCGGGGCGCATGTTCAATTACACACTGCGCGAACCCTTGGGCGTCTGCGGCGCGATCATCCCGTGGAACTACCCGCTCGTGATGGCCGCGTGGAAACTTGCACCGGCGCTCTCGGCTGGAAACACGGTGGTGCTCAAACCAGCCGAGCAAACCCCCATCACCGCGCTCGAATTGGGCAAACTCGTTCAGGAGGCGGGTTTCCCCGAGGGCGTGGTTAACATCGTTCCGGGTTTTGGCGAACGGGCTGGCGCTGCGCTCGCTTCGCATCCGGGCGTAGACAAGATCGCTTTCACCGGCTCGACCGAAGTGGGGAAAAAGATCGCCCGTGCGGCAGCCGAGAACTTGACCAAAGTCTCGCTCGAACTCGGCGGCAAAGCGCCTAACATCATCTTCGCTGACGCCGACCTTGACCAAGCGGTCAACGGCGCGCTGATGGGGATCTTCTTCAATCAAGGTCAAGTTTGCACTGCTGGTTCGCGCATCTTCCTCGACGAGCGGATCAAGGACGAATTTTTGACGCGCTTCCGCGAGCGGGCAGAACAGATACGCATCGGCGATCCGCTGGATAAACAGACGCAGATGGGGCCGCAAGTGTCGGAAGAGCAGTTGGCAAAGGTGAGGCATTACGTCAACGTCGCGCGCGAAGAGGGGGCGACGCTGCTCACCGGGGGCGAGCCGCCGGCGCTCGACGGACCGCTCGCGCGCGGTTACTTCTTCCGTCCGACCATTTTCACCGACGTCAAAAACGAGATGCGCGTTGCCCAAGAAGAGATCTTCGGGCCAGTCGCCGCCGTGATCGCTTTCAAAGACGAAGACGAGTTGATCAAACAAGCGAACCAAACTATCTACGGCCTTTCAGCGGGCGTCTGGACGCGCGACGTGACGCGCGCCCATCGGCTCGCGCGCGAAATACGCGCCGGCGTCATTTGGATCAACACCTACAACATCTTCAACGCCGCGTCGCCATTCGGCGGCTACAAACAGTCGGGCTATGGGCGCGAGATGGGCAAACACGCCATCGAACTCTACACGCAAGTCAAGAGCGTGTGGGTCGATCTTTCGGGAAGGCCGATTGGCTGGTACAACCGTTGACGGAACTTTCACTTGTGCATCGAAGTCAATCCGTGTGATTTGCTCGGGGCGTCGCTGCGGCTTGCGTGGCTTGGCTAGCCACGAGCGTCGCGATCATGCCATGTGAGTTGCTCGGCGCGGTAACCGGCTAATCTTTGGGGGAGCATTCGCTGGCGCGTCGGCGAAACGTTCGGTTTCTCGATCCGCCTCTGGAATTGGCCACGCCGAAGCTTGCCGAAAAGGTTCACAGAAATTTACGGCTGGAAGCCTCCGATTTCAATCGGGGGAGGAAAGCCGCT
Source organism: Pyrinomonas sp. (assembly GCF_040289685.1). NCBI lineage: Bacteria > Pseudomonadati > Acidobacteriota > Blastocatellia > Blastocatellales > Pyrinomonadaceae > Pyrinomonas > Pyrinomonas sp. The sequence continues at coordinate 158 of NZ_PSLQ01000048.1, read as the reverse complement.
TGTCCCCTTTTCTGATATGTAATGTAATACAACCATGAAAACCGTTAAAACCGTCAAATGCAAACTCCAAGTTAATACCGAACAAGCCGCGGTTCTGCTCGAAACATTGGCAAGGTTCGCCGCTGCCTGCAACGACATTCTTCGCCTTTCTCAAGAGA
>NZ_PSLQ01000047.1:9778-28395 GCF_040289685.1 Pyrinomonas sp. | reverse complement strand
TCGTCCCGATGTTCACGTGTGGCTTCGTCCGGTCAAACCGCTCTTTGCTCATCTTGTCTTCGTTCTCTCCGTTCGGAAAAGTTCTTTGGAATCGCTTCGTTGATGGATATCGGGTCTAGTTGACCTTGGAGCCCGCGACGGGGATTGAACCCGTGACCTCATCCTTACCAAGGATGCGCTCTACCCCTGAGCTACGCGGGCCCGCGATGGTGGTGACCTCGAATCAAGAATTTCAATGGAGCGGGCGACGAGACTCGAACTCGCGACCCTCAGCTTGGAAGGCTGATGCTCTACCAACTGAGCTACGCCCGCTCACCTGGTGCAGGGGGCAGGATTCGAACCTGCGTAGGGCAGTGAAGCCCGCCGGGTTTACAGCCCGGTGCCATTAACCACTCGACCACCCCTGCACTGAGAACTCGTCAAACTTTGGAGCCGGTGAAGGGATTCGAACCCCCGACCCGCTGATTACAAATCAGCTGCTCTACCAGCTGAGCTACACCGGCCCAAGGAAGGGGAAGATCATTTACCTGAGCCGTCCTGCAACTCCGCCGTCTCATCCATACGCCGCAGTCGCTCCCTGCTTCATCCATCGGCGCTCTTCCGATGTCCACCGCTCGTCACTCCCCGGAAGCCCCGCCGACAGGGTCGGCTTTGACGGCCAACCTATCGAGCAAAATAGTCTGCTTTTTTCAAGCAGTTCTCAACCCCTTCCGACAAACTTCAAATATTAACAACGCTTTTACGGAAAGGCAAGCGCCCACATGCAATCACGCGCAAAACGCTTCTTGCCACGCGACGGTCGTGAACCGTCACTCCAAACGCCGACCTCAAAGCAGCCCCAAAGCGCCCAGTAAGCGGCGATACAGGCGCGACACGAGCCCAAGCCTTAGCCTCAAAGCGGCTAGGAGGACCACACTTAGGTCCGCCGTTTGTTGAGACGAAAGGCTTTCGCCCCTTGCTCCGTCGAGGCAAAAGGCGGGTGCCTTTCCGCATAGGCGCTCGGACGCAAACGCTCAAATGATCGCGCGCCACAACTTGCGCTTCGCAGGCTCGATCACTCAAGCTCCCTCTCGATAGGAAGCTTCGCGTAGCCAACGCGCGCGAGTCGTGCGCACAAGCGCGCGAGGTAATCTAGATCCTGCGTCTCCTCTTTTTTCGTGTTGGTTCTCGTAGCCAGCGGCGATGTTCACCGGCACGTGCTTCCGCAGTTCGAACGTGTCGGCGTAACGACCTTTATCGCTTGGTTTATGCCCCATGCCCAACTCGCGGGCCAAAGCTTCGGCAAACGCGTCGCTGACGCACCTTTCGTCCTCCTGATGCGTGATGATCTCTGTTTTGCCGCGCCTATCGACTTGAATGGCGAAGCGCACCCCCTGCAACATCCCATCGTGCTCTTTAACCCACGCGGAAGAACCTTTTCTTCCAATCTCCTCGCCGGAGAAGAGCAAGTAAAGAGCCGTGATCTTGGCAAAGTGGGCCAGATAGAGCACCATGGCGACGCTGGCGCGATCATCCGCCCCAAGGATCGTCTCCCGATCCGTGCGGGCCGTCGTCCCTTCGATCACAAGATTGATCGGCTTCGGCTCTTTGCCTTCGGGGTCAAGATTTTTCTTCTGCGCGCTGGTCCAGCCGTTGGACCAGTCCACGTCGCCTCGAGTTCGCTTGCGCAGTGGGCCTGCTCCAGTTTCAAAGAAAGGCATTGACGCTTCCGCCGCGAAAGGCTAGGATGTTCACTGGTGGCGCAAGGCCACTGCCCCGTTGACCTCACCTTCTGTTTTGCCATTTGGGAATTACGCCACTGCGAAGATTTCTTCAAGGAGCCTGAAGACAGTGAAAACCAAGAACCTGATTCGCGTTCATCTGCTCGCCGTCGTTTTCGGTTTGGTTTGTCTGAACGCGCACGCGCAAACTCCGGCATCGCCGTCCGCTCCGCCGAAAGCCAAAGAGACGGAACTTTATTGCGCCGGATTCATCGAGTACGCGCCGGCACCCTACCGCTTCGAGATCGTCGGCGGCGAAGAAGAGCAAGAGCGGCGCGTCTATGCGCAAGGAGATTTCGTTTACATCAATGCCGGAGCGAATCAAGGGATTCGCCCTGGGCAAGAGTTCTCCGTGATTCGCCCGCGAGGGCAGTTTCGGCCAGCCTTTACGCGCAAGAAAGGCTGGCTCGGAGTCTACACGCAAGAGATCGGCCGTTTGCGCGTCGTCGAGGTCAAGGACCGCGTTTCAGTGGCGCAGGTCGTGCAATCGTGCGAGACCATCTTGCTCGGCGACCTATTGCGCGCAAGCTATCCGCGCCCGGCAGCTTCTTTGCCCGCCGAACCGACGCTCGCCCGTTTTGCCGACCCGAGCAACAAACAGCGCGGACGCATCGTGCTGGCGCGCGATGGACGCGAGATGCTCTCGGCTAATCAAGTGGTCTTCATCGACCTCGGCGAAGAGGATGGCTTGCGCCCTGGGGACCGTTTGATCATCTACCGCCCGGTGGGCACAGGCAACGTGACGCGCTTTCGCGACGATGAGGTAACGGTCGCCGCCAGCGGCGGTTTTGAAAGCCATCGCTTCCGCGGCGGCAAGTTCTCCAATCAAGCGCTGCGCGTCAAAGACGGCAACACCACTGGCGTCTACGGCCCGACCGTGAGCGTGCCTGAGATCAAAGGGCGGCGTCCGCCGCTTCCGCGCAAGATCGTCGGCGAACTCGTCGTTACCAACGTCCAACGGCGCGCTTCCACCGCGATCATCACGCAGACGGCGCAGGAAGTGATTACGGGAGATTACGTCGAGGTGAAATAACGCGCGGGGCCGAAAGACCCGGCTTTGCGAGCGCATTGGACTGTAGTGCGCGCACAGCAACACGATTCGAGTGGGTGCGTTGAACCGTGGTGCGCGCCGAACGGATCCGTGCGCACGAGAGCGCGTTCAAGAGCAATTTAAACGAGATAAGATCACGTTCGCACACGGAGCGTATATCACGTGCGCACGAGAGCGCGTTCAAGAGCAATTTAAACTGCGGTGCGAGCGCAGAGCCAGACCTTCGGTTCTGCGCTCTTCGCATCTTCGCCCGTCGAATTCCCAACGCTTTCAGGTTGTGGGCGCGCTTCACGCGGCGATCCGTTCGTGGGCGAAGGAGTGGGGTCGAATTCCGATGTTTAAGGTTGCGGACGCGCCTCTGTCTTCGCGCCGAGGGCTTCGGCGTCATGGATCTCGCGCTCAACGTTGATCCGGAAAAAGGCGCGAAAGTATTGGATCATGGAGGCGCACGCAGTGATCACCACGACCCACAACATAGCGCGTCCTGCCGTGTAGAGGAGAACCTGCCAATCGGTCATCGTCATCTTCGCCTCGCCGAAAAGATGCGCGGTAGCTTGACGGAGTTCAGGCACGGTCCAAAACTCCACCGCCGGGAAGGCTTGCCCGAAGTTGGTGACCGGAGGCGCGCCCGATACGCTCGACAGGATGAGCAGCGTGATTGCTGCCACTTGCGCCAACATCTTCAACTTGCCCATGCGCGACGCGGCAATCACCACGCCGTCCACCGCCGCGATGGAACGCAATCCCGACACGGCGAACTCGCGTCCGATGATGAGGACCACCGCCCAAGCGGGCGCTAGACGGTTCTCGACCAAAGAGATCAACGCCGCCGAGATGAGCAACTTATCGGCGATGGGATCGAGAAGCTTGCCGAGTTTGGAGACTTGTCGGCGACTGCGCGCCAAATGCCCATCGAGAAAGTCTGTGAAGGCCGCCCCGAGAAAAAGAGTCACGCCTGCGATGTGACGCGGCACGCCCAACCAGTCTTCCGAAAAAGGGGTCAACAAGACGACGACCAGCAACGGGACGACGAAGATCCGCGAGATCGTCAGCGCATTGGGCAGATTCACCGATCGAAACTCCACCTGGCTGAAAGACCGAACCGCGCCGCTTCGGCGAGCGAAGCGCATCTGCTCAAACGCAAAGGGGCGTCGTTCTGGCACGAAGTGTATGCCGCGCCTCATGGTGTGTCAAGAACAGGCTTCGGCGAGGCGTGCGGTCAGCTTCGTTCGAGTCTCTCGCTCTCGAACGATTCCTCAACGTCCCCCTGATCTTGCGCGATCAACGAGTGATAAAGACCGAACGCCATGCGGCGGTGTTTTGCCTTGCTTGCAGCTCGAAGATCAACTTACAATAAGGTTTTCTTCGTTATGCTCGACGCTTCACAAGGGGGCGAGAAGATCTTCCGATCATGGCCATCGACCGCATCACGGTGCGCGGCGCGCGCCAGCACAACCTGAAAAACATCGATGTTGAGATCCCGCGCGACCGCTTGACGGTGATCACCGGTCTTTCCGGTTCGGGCAAATCGTCGCTGGCGTTCGATACCATCTACGCCGAGGGACAGCGACGATATGTCGAGTCGCTTTCGGCCTACGCACGGCAGTTCTTGGATCAGCTCGAACGACCCGACGTCGATTCGGTCGAAGGGCTGTCGCCAGCCATCTCCATCGAGCAGAAGACCGTCTCGCGCAGCCCTCGTTCGACCGTCGGCACGGTGACCGAGATCTACGACTACCTGCGCTTGCTCTTCTCCTCGATCGGTCAGCCGCACTGTCACCGCTGCGGCGCTCCCATTACGCGCCAATCCGTCGAACAGATCGTGCAAAGCGTGCTCGCGTTGCCCGAGGGCGAACGAGTGATGATCTTGGCGCCGGTCGTGCGCGGGCGTAAAGGCGAATTCAGAAAAGAACTCGAAAAGCTCGCCAAAGATGGGTTCATGCGCGCGCGCGTTGATGGTGAACTCGTTTCGCTCGATGAAGAGGTGCGTCTTGACAAACGACGCAACCACACCATTGAAGCCGTTGTCGATCGGCTCTTGATCAAGCCGGGCATCGCCGAGCGTTTGACCGAATCGGTACGCACCGCGCTGAAGTTGACGGGCGGCGCCGTCATCGTCTCCGTCGTTGATGGCGATGAACGGCTCTATTCGGAGAAGATGGCTTGCGTCAACTGCGGCATCAACATCCCGCCGCTCGAGCCGCGCTCTTTTTCGTTCAACTCGGCGTACGGCGCGTGTAAAAGATGTCATGGACTTGGCACGGTGCTTGAAATTGATCCGGCTAAGCTGATCGCGGATGCGACGCAACCGGCCAACAAGCTCGATTTTTTAGGAACGGCTGATCGCCAAGCTTCGTCTTACTTGAAGAGCGCGCTCGCCTCGCTGCTCGAACACTTCGACCTCGATCCGCACATGCCTTTCGGCGAGCTGCCGAAAGCGGCGCGCGACGCCTTCTTTTATGGTCTTCCCGGCGAGATCTATTTTCGTCAAGGGCAGTACCAGTATCGAAGCGAATGGCGCGGCGCACTCCGTTTCTTGCGCGAGCGGCTGAACGATCCGCCGTCGGAGAAGATCCGGCTCGCGTTGGAAGAACTCGTCTCACCAGCAGAATGTCCAGACTGTCATGGCAAACGCTTGCAGCCCGAATCGCTCGCCGTCAAGGTCGGCGGACGCGGCATCGCCGACTACACGGCGCTGACAGTGGAGGAGGCGATCAAAGCGTTCGACCGCCTTCGATTGACCGAACGGGAAGAGCAGATCGCTGGCCTCGTGCTGCGCGAGATCAAAAGTCGGCTGCGTTTCCTCGCCACAGTCGGACTCGGCTACCTGACGCTCGACCGGCCATCGGCGACGCTTTCGGGCGGCGAAGGACAGCGCATCCGTCTGGCGACGCAGATCGGATCGCAACTGCGTGGCGTTCTTTACGTGCTCGATGAGCCGTCCATCGGCCTTCATCCGCGCGACAACACGCGCTTGCTCGACACGCTCGCGACGCTGCGCGACCTCGGCAACACGGTGCTCGTCGTCGAACACGACGAAGAGACGATTCGACGTGCCGACTTCGTCATAGATCTCGGCCCAGGCGCTGGCGCACATGGCGGCGAGGTGGTCGCTGCCGGCACGCCCGAACAGATCGTCCGCGAACCGCGCTCGCTCACCGGGCAGTACATCGGCGGCGCGCTGGCGATTCCGGTGCCATCGGCCCGTCGTCGTCCAAATGGCAAAAGCATCTGGGTGCGCGGCGCGTGCGCGAACAACCTCAAAGAGATCGATGTCGAATTCCCGCTCGGGCTGTTCATCGTCGTCACGGGCGTCTCCGGCTCAGGCAAGTCCACGTTGATCGATGACATACTCTACCGCGCGCTATCCCGTCACCTCTACGGGTCGCTCGCCGAACCGGGCGCGCACCGGGCGATCGAAGGGCTGGAGCATGTTGACAAAGTGATCGAAATCGATCAGTCGCCTATCGGACGTACGCCGCGTTCGAATCCAGCGACCTACACGGGATTGTTCACGCCGATTCGCGAACTTTACGCGATGCTGCCTGAATCGCGCGAGCGCGGCTACAAACCGGGACGCTTCTCCTTCAACGTCAAGGGCGGGCGCTGCGAAGCGTGCGAAGGCGAAGGTTTGAAGCGCATCGAGATGAACTTTCTGCCCGATGTTTACGTGCTATGCGACGTCTGCCGCGGCGCACGCTACAACCGCGAAACCTTGTCGATCAAGTACAAGGGCAAATCGATCGCCGATCTGCTCGACACCACGGTTGAAGAGGCGCTGCCGCTGTTGGAGAACATCCCGCAGATCAAGCCGAAGCTGCAAACTCTGCTCGATGTCGGATTGGGTTACATCAAACTGGGCCAGCCAGCGACGACGCTTTCGGGCGGCGAGGCGCAGCGCATCAAGTTGGCTAAAGAACTCTCCCGTCGCGCGACTGGCAAAACGATCTACATCTTGGACGAACCGACTACCGGACTTCACTTCGCCGACGTGCACAAATTGCTCGACGTACTGCAACGCCTCGTCAATCTCGGCAACACGGTGATCGTCATCGAACATAACCTTGACGTGATCAAATCAGCCGATCACGTCATCGATCTCGGACCCGAAGGCGGCGATGGCGGCGGGCGCATCGTTGCTGCTGGCACGCCTGAAGAGGTGGCTCGCGTGCGTCGCTCCTACACCGGGCAAGCTTTGCGCGCCGTGCTCAACGGGAGCAATGGCAATCGCCGCAAGCACGCATGATGGGCGCTTGCTAAAGGGCCGCACGCGGCGTTAAAGTTTGCGCTTTCGAAGTCGGATCTGCCTCCGCTTTTTGCTGGCTGACGACTTCACGCTCTTTTGGAAGCCGAATCCGCTTCCATCTCTACTGGCCGGAACTGACGACTGAGCGCAAACGTCGCCCGCCTCCGACAAACGGTTGCGTGCGCCGCCGTTTTTGCAATCATGATCGAGATCGTACGTAACATCGTCGCCGAAAGCTTAACAGTCAAAGAACGTTTCTTCGCCGAGCAGGCCGACCAAATCGTCCGCGCAGCGGAGATCATCGCCGCCGCCTTTCGCGCCGACCACAAAATATTGCTCTGCGGCAACGGCGGTTCTGCCGCCGACGCGCAGCACATCGCGGCTGAATTCATCAACCGTTTCATCATCGCCGACAGACGCGCGCTGCCCGCGATCGCACTGGCCACCGATGGCGGCGTCCTTACTTCCATCTCCAACGATGCGGCCTTCGCCCAAATCTTCGCCCGCCAGATCGACGCCCTCGGCGAGCGCGGCGACGTGCTGGTAGCGCTCTCAACCTCTGGCAATTCGCCCAACATCGTCTGCGCCGCCGAACGCGCGCGCGCACGCGCCATGCGCATCATCGGCCTTTTAGGGCGCGATGGCGGTCGCGTAGCCCCCTTGTGCGATCTGGCGCTCATCGTCCCAAGCACCAGCACGCAGCGGATTCAGGAGACACACAATTTGCTCGGCCACATCATCTGCGAGTTGGTCGAAAGAGATCTCTTCCCCGAACAGTTTGAAGAGAAAGGCGCTTGACGTAACGTCAACTGGCGACGAGCTTGTGCATCGGATGGGAGTTTTTGAAGCCGAAATTCGGCGGCAGCCGAAAGGGCGGCGGGAGAGAGCTGTTCAAAGCTGTTCGAGGCGTAATGAAGCCACCGCAGTGAGGACGGTGTAAGCTAGTCGAAAGAGGCCGAACACTGCCGCAAGCGGGTGATTCGTCGAGGAACAGGGATGAAATCGCACACGAAATATCTGACGTTCAACGTTCCGGAGCGCATGGCCTTCGTGCGCATCACGGAACAGGTCGAAGAGGAGGTTCGCAAAAGCGGCATTCGCGAAGGTCTTTGTCTTGTCAATGCGATGCACATCACGGCCAGCGTCTTCATCAACGACGACGAACCGGGGCTGCATGAAGACTACAAACGCTGGCTCGAATGGCTCGCTCCGTACGACCCGAGCCCGCAGCGCTACCTTCATAACCGCACCGGTGAAGAGAACGCCGATGCTCACCACAAGCGGCAGATCATGGGACGCGAAGTAGTGGTCGCTGTAACCGATGGCAAACTCGACCTCGGTCCTTGGGAACAGATCTTTTACGGCGAGTTCGATGGCCGTCGAAGCAAGCGCGTGCTCATCAAGATCATCGGCGAGTGATCCATCGGCAAGCAGCGTTCAGAGATTCCGCCCAAGCGCACGCTAAACACCGCGAAGACAATCCGTGCCGTAGGACGAACGAAGCAGTTCCACCAGAAACGCGCACGCGGCGGGACGAACGAAGCGATGCCATTTGCACGCGCACGACGCCGTGTTTCTCGTTCGACCTCAGAAGATCATGGGGCGCAAGTGCGCCCCAAAATTTGGTAGCGGGGGTGGGGCTCGAACCCACGACCTTGGGGTTATGAATCCCACGCTCTGACCGACTGAGCTACCCCGCCATTTTTCGAAGCTCAATTATTCCGAAGCGCCGCTTCGACGTCAAGCGCAACGAGTTCTTTTGGCAAAAGGGGCGCTTTCTTACCTGTCACCGATCACGCTGACCTCTAGTTACGACTCGTCCGTTCCGTTTCCGTCTCGGGGACTAAGATCAGTTCCGCTCGACGGTTGCGCGCACGTCCTGCGATGGTAGTGTTCGGTGCGACTGGATTTGCCGCTCCCATTCCGACGCTCTCGATACGTGCGCTGTCGAGGCCAGCGGCGACCAAGCGCGCGGCCAACGCACGCGCGCGCTCCTCGGTCATGGCGCGCAGCGCTTCGCCATCGCCGCGATCATCGCTGTACGCCTCGATGATGAGGCGAAAGTCCGGGTAGTTAGCGAGCAGCGCCGCCAGCGGTTCCAACTTCGCTGCCGCGCGCGGTGAAAGCTCTGTGGCGCGTGCGCTGGTCCACAAAGCGTTCTCCGGCAAGATCAAGACCAGACCGCGTTCGGTTTCGCGCACCGTGCCGTAGCGCGCTAATTGCTGTTTGAGTTTGAGCATGGCAGCGCGTCTTTTGGCGGCCCGTTGTTCCGCCGCACGACGAGCCTCTTCAGCGCGCCGCTCGCCTTCAATGCGCGCCAGTTCGATCTTCGCTCGTTCGGCTTCGGCGCGCGCGCCCTGCAACTCTTCGCGCAAACGTTCGTTCTCCGCCTGCAGATCGCGTATGCGTTGGTTGGCATTGGCGAGATCTCTTTCGAGCAATTCGCGGGTGCGCTCGCCGCGTTCCACTGCCTCACGCAATTGCGAAATCTCTTTGCTCGCGTCGGCAGCAGCGCGTTCAGCTTCGCGCACCGCTTCGTCGCGTCGAGCGATCTCTTCGCGCCGCTGACGTGCGGCGCGTCGGGCTACGGCCAGCTCTTCGGCGCGCACCGCCAAGCTCGTCGCCCGACGCGCCAGCGCATCGACCTCGGCATCTTTTTGCTTCAAACGCCACGCGCTTTCGGCTTGTTGAAGCTGTTCCTCGGCAGCTTTCAACTCTTCCGGCGCTTCGCGTTCGGCGCCGGCAAAGCGCGCCAGTTTCACCGCCTGACGCGCGCCGAGCAGCGAAGTCGGCGTCTGCGTGTAATCGCTATCGGCGACCTCCGGAATGGTCAGCTCACGGTAGTAGTCGCTCGTGTTACCGATGTAACGGACCGGCACAGTGGCGATTTCAACTTCGCCGGGATCGCGCGGCGGCAAATTTTCGAGCACAACCATACGGCTCGGCGTCTGGACGAGAAAATGGGGCTCCGCCGTGACGATCAAGGCAAAGGTTTGCAGCGGCGTCGTCACATCGATCTTGGAATCGATCAAAAAGCTCCCGCTGCGTTTGATCTCGCCGAGGTTGTCTGTGCGCCCCTCAGGCGTGATGGCCCAGAGCACATAGGTCGTATATGCCCCGCCAAGTTCGTAAGCGCGCGGCAGGTGTTCTATCTTCATCTCGATGCGCGTCCCGCGCCGTCCAGTGCGCTTGATCTTGGCCTCGCCGCTTAGCCGCGGCAGTCGCGTTGTTCCGCGGAACCGGACCGTGACCGTGCGATCCAGTGGATAAGTGATGGCGACCGTCTCACGCGGAATATCATTCTGCGCTGACGCGGAAACGGCAAAGATCACGCTCAAAAGCAACCAGAATCGCCTCTTCATCAAAACAGCTCCCAGCGAGCACGCCGGACGCAAGCGAAGCGTCGCGCCGCGCCGAATCTTCATCAACTGTTGATGCGCTCGATGCGCTCGCATGTTGCCGCGCCTATTTTTGCGCCGCTCGTCGGTCGGCGACGAACTGAACGAAACCGACACCGATGGCACATAGCAGAAAGACATGCCACATGCCGCCTTTGCCCGCGATCCAACCGATGAACCACACCGACAACAACGCGATCGTTATCTTCCAAAGCATTCTGAAATCTTCGCAAGTCACGCGCCCTTTGTTTGATGGAAGCAGCGGACATTCTACAACTCAACGTCCTGACACGCGAACGTCCCATCCGATTCGCGGCGGCCAGCGCGCTCAACGTGGCTGAGGCGGAAGCGCTGCAGCACGTAATCCGACGTCGTCGCTCGCCACAACGTAACGCACCCCGTCTCCGCCTTCCACCAATGCTAGCGAACGCTCCGCTGGCGTCCGCACAATTTCGGCCAGCGTTGCCGATTCTTCCGCTTGCCACAGCAAAGCGCCGTCCCGCCTGCGCCATGCGGCAGCAAACGCCGGCCCAGCCGCCGCGATCACATCCGCCTCGCCGTCGCCATCGACATCGGCAAAAAGCGGCGCGTGCGCATCCGAGGCTCCGCCCCTTCGCCACTCGACACGACGCGCAACGAGATCGAAAAGCACGACACGGTTTTCTCGATCGATCAGAGCGGCCTTAGACTCTTCCGTTCCGATTGCTCCCCCAACCGCTATCTCGCCCCGCGGAGCCGCGCTGAGCGGCACTTCCCAAAACACACGCGCTAAATCCAAGGAGACAGCCGCCAGTCCACGAACGGTGCCGACAAGAAAGTAGCGTCCGTCGCGCGTCTCGACGAGCGCAGGCGCCGTCGTCGCTTGGAGCGCGAGCGCGCGCTTTCTCTGCCCCTGATCGGTCCAGTGCTCCGCGCTTCCGTCATCGAGCACGACGACCGCGCTTGCTCCATCGCACCATAGCGCTCGCGGTTCTGCTCTTAACGCAGCGCGCCACCTTGCCCGCCCCGTCGCAACATCAAACGAAGCGAGCATAGCCGGTCCGGCGGTCGCTACAAGAACGGATGAAGCATTGTCGTTTGCGACCGCCACCGCAACGATTCTGGCTGAAAGCGACGCGCGCCACTTTTCACGCCCCGTCATCGCATCTAGCAAAAGCAAAGCCCTGTTCCAAGCGACGATCAACGGCGGACCATCCGTGGCGCGGATCGGCAACGTCCATGCATCAGCGGCAGAACCATCAAAGTCAAGTCGAACGACCCACCGGGCCGTCCCGGTGCGCGCGTCGAGCGCATAAGTGACCCCTTTTTGATTCGTTCCGACGACGAGCGTCGAATCGCCCGCGCGGACGAACTTCGGCGCGGCAATCCAACCGGTGAGCGTGCGCCAGCCAGAATGATGCGGCGCGAGAAGCAAAGGTACGGGACGGTCGCCAATTTTGATGCGCGTAGGCGTCGAGAAACGCCCCGTCTCGTACTCTGCTGGCGCCACTCGCCAGTAATAATCGCCCGGCTCAAGATCGGCGATGACGTGCTCGGTACCGGAGACGACGCGGTCGAAGATGATGTCACGGAAGCGGGCGTCGCGCGCCAGTTGCAAGCGGTAGCGCGCCACTCCGCGTCGCTCTGCCCAGCTCAATTTGACCGCCGCTTTCTCTTGCGAAGGCGCAGCGAAAGCGAGGAGGGGGCTTTTCGAGGCGAGCAGCAGAACAAAAACGAGGTAAAGGCAGCACGCGATCTTCAGCGGCGGACGCAAATGCAAGAGCGCGGCACACACACGGTTGTCTCGCTCGGAGACGCGGCGCGCGATCTTCAGCAGCGGACGCAACATTCGTCGGCAATTGAGCCGGAGCATAGCGTGTGGAGCTCCGCCCGTTCGAAGTTTGTCGCTCGCCGGTTCGATCAATCGCTTTGCCATGCCGAAGCGCATGCGCTCACAGCGCATCGTTGATCTTGTAACCAACGCCGCGCACGGTCAGCAGGTAACGCGGGTTCTTCGGATCAGCTTCGATCTTTTTGCGCAGGCGGTTGATGTGTGGATCGATGTTGCGCTGGTAACCCTCGTAATCCGTGCTCCAGATGGCATCGAGCAAATCATCGCGCGACCACGCGCGTCCAGGATCGCTTGCCAAAAGCTCAAGGATTTGGAATTCGAGCGGCGTCAAATCAACGCGCTCGCCGCCGACTGTCACTTCGTGGCGTCGCTTATCGATCACCAGATCGCCGATGACGATGCGATTTTTGACCACGGGCTGCGGCGCACGCCCGGCCCGGCGCAAGAGGGCTTCGACGCGCGCTTCGAGTTCGCGCGGATCGAAGGGCTTGGCGAGATAGTCATCGGCCCCAGCGTGAAAACCGGCGACCTTGTCCTCAACGGCATCGTGCGCCGTCAGAAAAAGGGCGGGCGTGTCCAGACCGCGCTCGCGTAAGCGACGCAACAGCTCGATGCCGTTCATCTCCGGCATGGCGACATCGAAGATGAAACAATCGAAGTGGCTCCTCAACGCATGCTCGAAGGCACGCTGTGCACTTTCCTCATCCTCGACCTCGTAACCGAGACGACGGAAATACTCCGCCAAAAGACGAAGCATGCTCACGTCATCATCGACGATCAGCAAACGTCGGACGGCTTTTTCGTTTTCAGCAACCACGGCACTCGTCATCATCTCTTCGCAATGACTTCTAACCTTGATTCGGCTGAAGATTATAATCCAAAGACCGACGGATCTGCGCCAACCGATCGCGCCTTTCAACCAATCGCCTTGACGCTTTGGCACCCCGCTCAGTATGATTTGCTCTTTGCCGTTCGGAGCGCGACCGTCGGCAACCTACCGACCGCGCTCGATCGTGACCCCGCCCGAATGAACGCGACGCGCAGGCGACCCATGCACGACCTACGACGTTTGCTCGCATACCTTCGGCCCTATTGGGCCTACTTCGTGCTCGCCACCATTGCGATGCTCGCCGTCGGCCTGCTGCAGAGCGCGATGGGCGCGCTCATTGTGCCCATCTTCGACCAAGCTTTCAAGCCCGGCGCGGCTCAACGGACGCCGACGCTCTTCGGCCTTCAACACCTGATCCCATCCTCAGGCTTTGCTGCATGGCGCACGATCGCGCTGCTGCTGCTTGTTTTCACCATCGCCAAGGGTTTGGCCGAATACCTTTCGACCTACTTGATGGCGCGCGTCGGACAAGGGGCTGTGCTCCGTTTGCGCCGGGATCTTTACGAGCACATCCTGCGCCAGTCGGCCGATTTCTTCGAGCGCCACCGAACGAACTACCTCGTTTCGCGTCTGGTCTCTTCTGCTGCCGCCATCGAAACGGCGGTGACGACGACGCTGCGCGACATGCTGCGCGAAACTTTCACGCTCATCATCTTTCTCGGAGCCTCCATCTACTACTCTTGGCGGTTGACGTTGAGCGCGCTGGTGATCGCGCCGGTGGTCGCCTTGTTGACGACGCGCTTCGGCAACTCGCTACGCAAACTCGCGCGCGAATCGGTCGAAAGCACGCAAGGGCTTTCCGACGCAGCGCAAGAAGCGATCGCCAATCAGCAAATCGTCAAAGCCTACTGCGCCGAAGAGCGCGAGCAGCGGCGCTTCCAACGCGCGGCAGAGCGCATCGCGCGCGCCAATCTGCGCACGGCGCGCATCGTCGGCTTTGCGCCGCCGACCATCGAACTGGTCGGCGTTGTGGCCGTTGTCTTTCTGCTCTTCATCGGCCAGCGCGAAATCGTCGCGGGGCGCATGACGTCGGCGCAGTTTCTCGCTTTTCTCTTCTTCCTCTTTTCAAGTTACGACCCGATGCGCAAGCTCTCGCGCTTGCATAACAGCATGGAGCAAGCGCTCGCCGCGGCGCGCCACGTTTGGGAAGTGATGGACGAAAAGATGGAACTCGCTGAAAAGCCCGACGCGGCTCCGCTTGCGCCGCTTCGCCGCGCGATTGAACTGCGCGACGTCTCGTTCGGCTACGCCAACGACCGACGGAGCATCCTACGCCGCATCAACTTGCGCATTCCAGCCGGCGCTGTGGTCGCGCTCGTGGGCGAATCGGGCGGCGGCAAATCGACGCTGACCAAACTCATCCCTCGTTTTCACGATCCGGATGAAGGGGCTGTGTTGTGGGATGGCATCGATCTGCGCGATGTGAAGTTGGCCGATCTCCGTCGCCAAATCGCCATCGTCACGCAAGAGACGGCGCTTTTCAATGACACGGTGCGCTACAACATCTCCTACGGTCGTCCTGAGGCGACCGATGAAGAGATCGAAGAAGCGGCGCGCATCGCTTTCGCGCACGATTTCATCATGGAACTCCCACACGGCTACGATACGGTGATCGGCGAACGCGGGATCTTCCTTTCGGGCGGTCAGAGGCAACGATTGGCCATCGCGCGTGCCGTGCTGACCGACGCGCCTGTGCTCATTTTGGATGAGGCGACATCAGCGCTCGATGCGGAATCGGAAAGGCTGGTCCAGCGCGCATTGGCGCGTCTGATGCAGGGACGCACGACGGTGGTCATCGCTCACCGGCTCTCGACGGTAAGACGCGCCGATCTGATCGTCGTCATGGAACGCGGACGGATCGTCGAAACTGGCACACACGAGGAGCTTCTGGCGCGCGGCGGCGTCTACAGTCGCTTGTACGCCTTGCAGTTCGCCGACGAGGAACCGACGGAGTCGAATGAAGAGCAGGAGCTTCGAGCCGATTCTTCGGTCGCGCATTGACGCGGCGATCAGGAGGACGGAGCCAAAAGCTTGATAAATCGACTGCGCGCGAGCGCAACCGAGCAAACGAAGAACATGAAGTCGATGACTGGATACGGGCGCGGACAAACGACGAGCGCCGACTTCCGCGTCACGGTTGAACTCAAAACGGTCAACAACCGTTTTCTGGATCTGCAACTGAGAGCGAGCGCGGAACTGACCGGCATTGAAACGGTGGTTCGCCAAGCAGTGGGCGCGCGTTTGGCCCGAGGGCGCGTCGAAGCGACGATCACATTCGAGCGAACGGGCGAGATCGCTTACGAGATCAATCGCGCGCTGCTGGCTGGCATCTTGCACGCGATGCGCGAGGTTCAAAAGGAGTTCACGCTCACCACCCAACCGGACATCAATGCGCTGGTCCGGTTGCCGGGCGTGTTGCAACCCGTTCGCGCGTCGCTCAGCGCAGAGGAGATCGACGGCATCAACCGAGCGCTCGCGCAGGCGCTCGATGAACTGGACCAGATGCGCGTGCGCGAAGGCGAAGCGCTCAAGCGCGAGATGCTCGCGCATCTGGCCGAGATCGAGCGCTTGGTGCCGGTGATCGAAGATTTAGCTGCCGATCAAGTCGAGATCTATCGCGCGCGCCTGCAACGGCGCGTCGGCGAACTCCTAGCGCGCAGCGGAGCCGACATCATCGAACTCGATCAAGCGCGGCTTGCGCAAGAGGTCGCTTATCTAGCTGAACGAAGCGACATCACCGAGGAAGTCGCTCGCTTGAAGAGTCATCTCGCTCAGTTTCGCGCGCTCGCTGCCGAGGCAGGCGAAGTCGGCAAAAAGCTCGACTTCTTGCTGCAAGAGTTGAATCGCGAGGCGAATACGATCCTCTCGAAGACGACCGATATCGCCATCAAAGAGGCCGGCTTAGCCATCAAAGCGGAGATCGAGAAGCTACGCGAGCAAGCGCAAAATGTCGAGTGAGAGTCAAGGACGCGGCATGCTCATCGTCGTCAGTTCACCTTCGGGCGGCGGCAAGGGGACGTTGATCCGTCGCGTGCGCCAGACCGTTCCTGACCTGAGCTATTCGGTTTCGTGGACGACGCGCAAGCCGCGCCCGGGCGAAGTCGAAGGGCGCGATTACCACTTCGTTTCGGTCGCAGAGTTCGAGCGGATGCGCGATGGCGGAGGGTTCCTCGAATGGGCTTGCGTCCACGGCAACTATTACGGCACGCCGTGGAGCGAAGTCGAGCGCGCGCAACGCGCCGGGCTCGACGTGATCCTTGAAATAGACGTGCAGGGCGCGGCCAGCGTGCGTCGCCTCGCAGCCGAAGCGATCGCCGTCTTCATCATTCCGCCGTCGTTCGAAACCTTGCGTGAACGCCTCATGCATCGCGGATCGGAAGCCCCAGCCGATCTCGAACGGCGGCTGCGCAACGCGCGCTTTGAGGTCGAACGCTACTGTGAGTTCGACTACATCATCCTGAACGACGAAGTCGAACGCGCCGCTACGCAACTGGCCGCCGTGATCTATGCTGAGCGCGCCCGTCGCCCGCGCCAAGAAGCGCTCGTGCGCCGCGTGCTGGAGACCTTCCCGCCCGTCGAGCAAGGCAACGCACAAAGTGGACAGAACGGCGGCAGTTGATCTATCTTGATCCGAGGATGATGAAAGAGATGATGAGGAGAAAAGAGGCCATTAGCGAAGTGAACCCGAGCATCCGCTTGCAAGAGCAGATGCCACCTGAGATCGACTCCAAGTACCGACTGGTTCTCATCGCCGCCGAGCGGAGCAAACAGATCATGCGTGGCGCTAGCCCGCGCGTCCCGCTCGATCCCACAAAACACAAACCGACGCGCATCGCGCTTGAAGAGATCGCGCGCGGCAAAGTGCGCTTCGTCATCGAAGACCAGAAGCGCTGACCCCTCTTTCGCTCTTCATTCTTCGGCTCGCTCGCGCCGATCAGGAACCGCTAGCGCTTCAGTCGCTTTGAGCTGACGCGCGCCCTCTCTTTGTTGTGCGCGCCAGTTCAGGAAAGCCTCCGTCGCGGCGTAAGCGGCCCCCTCTTCCGGCACGGCGAAGTAGGCGCGCACGCGCGCCTCGCGCCCCAAGCTTCTGCTGCGCCACAGTTCGCGCCAGTATGTGCCAACGTAAGAGAGCGCCAACCGACACGCGCCCACGCGCCGAAACTGGAGAACGTGCACCGCTTCGTGCACGATCAACCACCCCGGAACAACCAAGCGCCCGCGCTCATCGCGCCGAACTAGCTTCGGGGCAACGAAGATGTGTCGTCCGATGGTGAACCCTCCAGCGCGCATCAGGCGCGTCGCCCACCGCGCAAACAGTCCCGTATGAACGCGCAACTCGGGAAGCGAAATCTCTTGATCACGTAAGTGGGCGCGCAGAAACTCTTCGATCTGCGCTTGCGCCCATGGCGCGAGCCGCATGGTCATGTCATTCTCGTCCCGCTCACGTTCGTCGAAAGTTCGTCGCTTCGCGCGCGCCTCTGCATCATTCTGAAGATCGAGTCGCACGCTAAACCGACCGGTCCAGTTGTCCAAACTTTTCTGCTGCGCGCTGCCTCACATGAACGCTCTTATCCGGGATCCGATCGACGCGAATCCGGGTCGCCGCCCGTTTCGAGTTCGCGTAGCTCCATGATCTCTGCCGAGTAAAGGTGCAGCATCTCACCGCTTTCGGTTTCGAGGCGGAGCGCACCTGTCGGCTCCAGACCGCGCGTCGTCCCCTGAACCGTTCGACCTTCCACGGCGACGCGCACGCGCTTGCCGAAAGCATAACTCGAACGATGCTCCCACGCGCGACGAATCGCTTCCGGTCCGGTCTCGGTGTGGAGCAGCGCGTACCACGCATCAAGTGCATTTATCAATGCTTGCAACAGCCTTTCGCCATCGGGAACAGCTCCGGTCTCCGCTTCGACCGAAGTCGCCGAGGCAGCGAGTTCTGTAGGCCAACCGATGGAACGCAAGTTGATCCCGACGCCTAGTACACATGCGCGCCCGCCTTCGGCCTCAACCGTTTCGGCCAAGACGCCGCAGATTTTCTTGCCATTGATCAGCAAATCGTTGGGCCATTTGATGTCCGCTTCTACAGAACAGACGATACGCAACGCGTCGCGCGCGGCCAGCGCCCCGATCAGAGAGATGAGCGGCCACCATCGCTCTTCGACGGTTGGGCGCAAGATGATGCTGAAATAGAGTCCCGCATCGGGCGGCGATGCCCACGTTCGACCTTGTCGCCCGCGCCCGCTTGTTTGCGCGCGTGCCACGATGCACACGCCTTCGGGCGCGCCACGCCGCGCTTGTTCTGCCGCCTCCGTGTTGGTCGAAGCGATCCTGTCGTAGCGAATGATCACTGGCGGAAAACGCATGAGACGACTGTACGAATCGAAAATAGAAGACATACGAATCGAAGATAGGAAAAGGTCGCGCCTCCTTGTAAGAACGAACAGT
>NZ_PSLQ01000047.1:0-9678 GCF_040289685.1 Pyrinomonas sp. | reverse complement strand
CCTCCTTGTAAGAACGAACAGTATTGTATAGAATTTTCAGTTCGACGTGCCATTCCGTCTGAGTTCATCGTGCCGCTTCAAGGCGCTCCGGAGGAGAACAACGGTGAGTTTGGTCAAGATCGTCGTCATCACGCTCGTCGTCATCTTGAGCTTTCTTTTCCTAGGTCGCTTCTCGCTCTAAAGATCGAACGACGACCGCATCCATGTCTCCAACATTCAGCACGGAACTGATCCGGCGCGCGTTGACCGTTTGCCTCCTCGCCGCTCTGGTCGCAACGGGCCATGCGCAGCGCCTTCAAAACGAAGAAACGATCCGCATCAATACTAATCTCGTGACTGTCCCCGTGATCGTCACCGACCGCAACGGTCGGCGCGTCACCGGTCTTACCAAAGACGATTTTCTCTTGAGCGAGGATGGGCGTCCGGTGGCGATCGATTATTTCGCCCCCGGCTCCGAGCGCGTTGCGCTCGTCTTCGCGCTCGATGCCTCAGGCAGCGTGCGCGACATCATCGAACATCAACGCGAAGCGGCGCTGGCGATTCTCGGGCGCTTTCGCGTCTCGCGCGTCGCCGTCGTGCGGTTTCGCGATCGTCCAGAAGTGGCATTGCCTCTCACCGACGAAGTCGCACGCGCGCGCGCTGAGTTCCGCTTCCCGGCTCTGCCGAACCAGCGCACGGCCATTTTCGATGGGGCGACGGCTGCCGTCCGACTTTTCGGTGCAAAGGTTAATCCAGAAGAGCGACGCATCGTCATTTTGATCAGTGACGGACTCGACAACGCCAGTCGCCTTTCGGCGGAAGAGGCGATCGCGGAAGCGAACGCCCGACAAGTCTCCATTTACGTCATACATCTGCCTCTTTACGTGCCGCGCGACGGACATCTCGCCCCACGTCCACCGAGCAAAGGCTTCCGACAGCTCGCCGAACGCACTGGTGGGCGATACTTCCTCGTCGGCAACTCACGGACAGCGCTCGATCCGCGCGCCGAACTGGATCTGTCGCCGGTCTTCCGCGCCATCGCCGACGATTTGGCTAGTCAGTACGTGCTCGGTTACTACGCCGAGGAGCGAAGCGCAGGCGGTCGTTTCCATCGTCTCGAGGTGCGCCTGCGCCGCGCACGCGCCCTGCGCGCACGCGCCCTGCGCGAAGGTTACACGTCGCGCACGCCCGACGGTAACTGACATCTCAAAGCGGAGGAGACGGTTAAACGAAGAGGATCATGAAAGAGAACGGATTGAGGCACATAAGGCGCGCTCTGCTGAGCGTTTCCGACAAGTCTTCGCTCGTGGAATTTGCGCGCGCGTTGCAACGTTTCGGGATCGAACTGATCAGCACCGGCGGAACGGCGCGCGCGTTGCGCGAGGCCGGGTGTCAAGTGCTCGATGTCGCCGAGATCACGGGTGTTCCCGAAATGCTTGATGGTCGCGTCAAAACGCTTCATCCGCGCATTCACGGGGCAATCCTAGCTCGCCGTGACCGCGCTGATCACCTGCGCACGTTGCGCGAACACGGGATCGAGACTATCGACATGGTGGTCGTCAACCTCTATCCTTTCGAGCAGACCGTAGCGCAACCCGGAACGCCGCTTGAAGAAGCCATCGAGCAGATCGACATTGGTGGACCAGCCATGATCCGTTCGGCAGCGAAGAATTGGCAGGACGTCGCTGTGGTTGTCTCACCGGAACTATACGGCGAGGTCATCGCCGAACTAGAGCGTTGCGGCGGCGCGCTCACACGAGCCACTCGTTTGCGACTAGCCCGCCACGCCTTCGAGCGCACGGCGCACTACGATGCAGCGATCGCTGCCTATCTCGCTACGCAAGAAGAAGCGTCGGACGCAGAAAGAGGCGCCTCGAACGCGCCGCTCTTCCCTCCCTTGCTCGCCCTTCAGCTCCGCAAAACGCGCGACCTGCGCTACGGCGAAAACCCCCACCAAGCGGCGGCGCTTTATGCGTTCGATGAGGAGGGGGGCATCGCCCATGCCGCACAACTCTCCGGCAAGGAGATGTCTTTCAATAACTACATCGACGCAGATGCGGCGTGGCAACTGGTGAACGAGTTCTCCGAAACTGCTTGCGCCATCATCAAACACACCAACCCAGCGGGCGTCGCTCTGGGCACGACGCCAGAAGAGGCTTATCGCCGCGCGCTGGAGACCGATCCGATTTCCGCTTTCGGCGGCATCGTCGCCTTCAACCGCACGCTTGATGAGCGCGCGGCGCGCGCCGTCACCGAGATCTTCACCGAGGTAGTCATCGCCCCCGATTACGACCGAGAGGCGCTTGCCGTGCTTCGCAGCAAGAAGAGCCTGCGCGTGCTTCGCGTTGCGCCGCGCGATGAAGAAAGGGAGACCGAATGGCGAACCATCAGCGGCGGACTCCTCGTGCAAACGCGCGACCGCTTGCTACTCAACTACGAAGAACTGCGCACGGTGACGCGCCGCGCGCCGACCGCGGAAGAGATGGAAGCGCTGCTCTTCGCATGGACGGTCTGCAAACACACGAAATCGAACGCCATCGTTTACGCCCGCTTGGGGCAAACAGTGGGCGTTGGCGCTGGGCAGATGTCGCGCGTCGATTCGGTGCGCATTGGGGCGGCGCGCGCGCGTCTTCCACTGGACGGTTCAGTTCTCGCCTCGGATGCCTTCTTCCCCTTCCGCGACGGCATCGATGAAGCTGCGCGCCACGGCATCACGGCGGTGATTCAACCCGGTGGCTCCGTGCGCGACGAGGAGGTCATCGCCGCTGCTGATGAACACGGTCTGGCGATGATCTTCACGGGCGTGCGCCACTTCAAACACTGATCGAACGCGGCCAATCAATCCGGCACAGTCAGCAGCGTGCGACGGGCAACGCGCACGCCGACGCGCCAATCCTCGTTCAGATCGAGGCGGTAGATCTCAAGGCGCGGATCGATTAGGCGTGCAAGCCTCTGCGCGTTCTTCGAAAAGCAGAGCGTCGGTGCTGCCAAATAGACGATGGCGGGTAGATCAGCGATGGGCGCATCAGGGAAGAGCTTCGACAGGTGACCGGCACGTCGCTGCGCTTCAACTCGGC
Organism: Pyrinomonas sp.; assembly: GCF_040289685.1. Taxonomy (NCBI): domain Bacteria; kingdom Pseudomonadati; phylum Acidobacteriota; class Blastocatellia; order Blastocatellales; family Pyrinomonadaceae; genus Pyrinomonas; species Pyrinomonas sp. The sequence continues at coordinate 6,622 of NZ_PSLQ01000047.1, read as the reverse complement.
GCCAGTAATCCGCCCCTTGAAGCACGATCCCCGGATCCTCGTGCGCTTTCAACTCGATCACCACGATGCGGCCGTCTTTGCGTTGGGCCACGAGGTCGACCGGGCGCGCATCCTCTGCGTCGCGCGGCGTGCGCAGTTGCGCGTGCAGCGGCGAAAGCTTCAAGCCGGGATCGAGCGCATCGATTTTCCGCCGCAAGAGCGATTCGAGCCACGCTTCCGGCGCCGCACGGTAGAGCGCGTGATGTTTGAACAAAGCGTCGGCGCGCCGATGCTCCTTCAATTCCGCGATCAACCGAACCAGTTCGGGCCATGACTCTTCATCCAACACGCGCCGTGTGCCGACGCCGAACCAGGCGCGTTCGCAGCCAACGACGCGGCGCACGCGCGCAAAAGGCAACCCATGAAAGCGCAACGTCTCGCCGCCGCGCGTGCGCACGACATCGATCGCTTCGGGTGCCAGCGCGAGTAACTTTTGCGCGGTCCGGCTCATCTTCGTCGATGGCGTTGCCTGCAAAGGCACGGCGTTCGCGAGCAAATCAGCGAGCGAAGCGAATGGCAACGGATGAACCGCCTCGCCCCGCTCGTCCACTTCGAAGAGGCAGATCGCCTTCTGCCACTCGTCGCGCAAAAGCGCGAGGCGTTTTGCCATCGCCGCCCCAATCAACGGACCAACGGCCAGCGCGAATCTTTCCACCGGTTGCTTTCGTTCGCGCAAGCGCGCGAACCAGCCGAGCGAAGCGGCGAGAAAGGAATCCGCCTCCTGCAGCGAAATGTTCGTGATCGGTCCAGCGATAGCCAATCGCTCCGAGGCGTGCGCGATGATGATTCGCGCGTAACGACCTGCTCGCGTCGGACGCCGCGTTTGACTTAAACCGAGTTCGATGATGCGCGCGCCGGGCGGACAAAAGAGGGTGGCCAATCTTGCAGCGCGTGCCAGTCGGGCTTCTTTCACGCAAGCCACCGCTGTTTGGGCCGCCGCACGCGGGACGAGTTCGAGCCGTGTTCGTTCGGCTCCGCTCAGTCGTGCGACTTCGAGCACGAGCGAACTCCCATTCCGGCGATAGGTCACCACGCGCCAGACCAACGTCCCCTTACTGGTCCAGTAGCTGAAGAAGAGTCGTCCGTATTCGATGAAGACGTTCCAATCTCCGGCGCGCAAGCTCACGCTCGCGCCTCGTGAATCGGTGCAGATCCACTCCCGATGTTCGCCGAGCGCGGCGGAAAGCTCCGTCTCACCGCTCTGCATTGGTCTTGGCCTCCCGTAACCAACCGGCACGCCCTAACGCGGAAAGCGTTGGCAACGCGCACCGTTTCGCCTGCCCATCCACGACCAACTGGCATCCGACGCATGAAAGGCCGACGCACCGCCCTGCCTACGGCCCGCTTCTCCCACAACCGAAGCGCATGTTAACATCCTTCGGACGACGAAAGCACGAAACCTTTTGGAGCGAGAATGGCAAGCGAAAGAGTCTACCTATCCGGCGCTGTGCGCACGCCAATCGGGCGCTTTGGCGGCTCGCTGGCGCAACATACGGCGGCAGAGTTGGGGGCGGTGGTTGCTGCCGAGAGCCTGCGTCGAACAAGAATCGCTCCGCGAGATGTTCAAGAGGTGATTTGGGGATCGGCTCGTCAAGCCGGCCTCGGACCGAACGTCGCGCGCCAAATAGCTTATCGGGCCGATCTTCCGGAAGAAGTTCCCGCCTATACGGTCAACCAAGCTTGCGGATCGGGCTTGAAGGCGATTATCCTCGCAGCTCAAGAGATCATGCTGGGACGCGCCGAAGTCGTGCTCGCTGGTGGCGTCGAAACCATGTCGCGCGTGCCATATCTAGCCGAGGGCGTGCGGTGGGGCATGCGCATGGGCCATTCTCAACTGGTCGATGCCATGTACCGCGATGGGTTTCTCGATCCGCTATCCGGCATGTTGATGGGCGAGACGGCGGAAAAGCTCGCGCAGCTTTACGAGATTTCGCGCGAGGAGCAAGATCAATATGCGCTTCGGTCACAACAACGCGCCGCTGCCGCCATCGAGAGCGGACGCTTCGCGGCTGAGACGGTCCCGATCGAGATCAAAGGTCGCAAGGGCGAAACCGTGCTCTTCGCGCGCGACGAGCATCCGCGGCCTGAGACGACCATGGAAGCGCTGCGCCGTCTGCCGCCGGTCTTCGCAGCAAACGGCACCGTGACGGCTGGTAACTCTTCCGGCATCACGGATGGCGCCGCCGCGGTCGCGGTGTTGAGCGAAGAGGCCGTCTTGACCTTCAAGATCGAACCGCAAGCGCGCATCGTCGATTACGAAGTGGTCGGCGTCGCGCCAGATATCATGGGCATTGGACCAGTGCCCGCCGTGCGACGCTTGCTTGCGCGACAAAAGCTCTCGCTCGACGAAATCGACCTCGTCGAATTGAACGAAGCGTTCGCTGCACAAGTCATCGCTTGCGACCGCGAACTGCGCTTCGATCCGAACCGGCTAAACGTCAACGGCGGCGCCATCGCGCTCGGTCATCCGATCGGCTGTACGGGAGCGCGTATCGTCACGACGCTGCTTCACGAAATGGCACGGCGACATGCACGACGCGGGCTGGCGACGTTGTGCGTAAGCGGCGGAATGGGGTTGGCGCTGCTGGTCGAAGCGGTATGATCTGAGCAGCTCAGGCGATTGAGAGCCGATCGGTTGGCGAGCCGAAGAAATTTTGAAATCATCGAACCAAAATTTCCGTGCACGCCGTTTGATGGTTCGCCCTTTGCGAAGAAGTGCGAGCGGCGCTGAATCGAGCTAAAGGTATCCGCAATATGGCCGAATCCGGCGGACGAAAAGACCGCGCGTTCGCGCGGAAACATCTGCAACACGGCCAACCCGCGCGAGCGCGTGCGCATCCGAAGGCCAGACGACATGGGAGCGACGAAGATCATGAAGGCGAAAACTTTTCTTCTCAAAATCTTTCTTCTCTTTTCGATTCCGATCTTTCCCCTAGCGATCGTTTCGGCGCAACAGCGCCAGCAAAGAGCGCTGAATCAAACCTCGCCGCGCACAGCGCAAAAGAGCGCGCCCGCCGATCCGCTGTTGGCGGCCTTGCCGACATCTGACGCCGTCATGTTGGTGAACCTGACGCGCTTGCTCAACGACGCACTCCCACGCATATATGCGGGCGATCCAGCTAAACTCGCCAAAGTGAACGCCGAGATCGATGGCTTCCGCGCTCGCACGGGAATCGATCCGCGTTCGTTCGAGCGCGTCGCCGTTGGCGCTCGCTTCGTCAACACGCCGTCGGGAGCTTCTAAGATCGAGACCGTCGCGCTCGCGCACGGCAAATTCAATGCTGGCACCATGCTCGCCGCCGGACGGCTTGCGGCCAAGGGCAAATACCGCGAAGAGCAACATCAAGGCCGTTCGATCTACATTTTCACCATCGAAAATCAGACCAAACTTCTCGGCCTATTTCCGGCTCGACTAGGCGAGGTCGCCGTCGCCGAAATCGACGCCAACACTTTAGCCCTTGGCACACCGTCGCGCGTGCGCGCCGCTTTAATTGCCCAGCAAGGGACCGGGCGCGTCGACGGCGAGTTGGTCGCGCTGGCTACGCGCAACGGCAACGCCCTTATCGGATTTGGCGGAACTGTGCCGGATATCTCCAGTATGAACGTTTTGGGCAACGACGAAGTCTCGCGCGCCATCGCTGCCGTCCGACAGTTTTACGGTTCGATTGATACGACGGCACAAGGCTTCGAAATGCTATTGACGGCGCGTTCGCAATCGGCGGAGCAGGCTAAATACCTCGGCGACACGCTCGCTGCGATCAAACAGATCGGCGGAGCCATGGCTTCACAGCTTCCCGGCAATCGCGGGCGTCTTGCGCAAGTCGCGCTCGGCAACCTGAACATCACAACGCGAGGCAACGAGGTTCAGCTTCAACTGCAACTGCCGCAAGCCGAGGTGGGCAATCTAGTGCGCGAACTCTAACGCTTCCCTCCCCAGAGACAAGAACCACAACCTCTTGTGGGTTGACCGCAAGAGGTTGTGGTTCTCAGGGACAAAGTTGGACGGAAACGGCTCGGCCTTGCCTGCCAGTCGTCGCCGCCCATTCGATTCCCGTTCTACAACGTTAGGGGCACGCACGCCTCAAATGCGGCTTGCCCTTGTTGTTTCCCGCTTCATTCACTGCCTCTAGAGATGCAACCTCCGGCGTCTACCGCTCGCCACACCTTGCATCTTTCGCCAACCCGACCCTCGCGCTATCGGAGATGCAAACTCCGACTTCCACCGCCCGCGACGCGCCCACCGCGCCCAGCAGCGAAGGGACGAGAGGCCTTGGTTTGCTAACTCACTCGATCGCGCGCGACAGTGGAAGACGAGTCCTTGGAGCCTAAGCCGCGATTACGCGCTCTCCCTGCGCGAGAAGATGCGCCTCGGATCAACGAGCGATTCCGCTCGCTTCGCTCGATTCTCCGAGACGAATGGTTCCGAAGCCACTTTCTTCAGAATGTCCTCATAGACTTTGATCTTGCCTGCACGTTGCATGCGGGCGCGCGCTTCTTCGAGGAAGTCTTCGAAGATCTGCGCGCGACGTTCCGCCAGAGCCTCTTCCATCAGATCATCGCGCCGTTTGGCAAATTCAGTCAGATCGGCTTCGGTCCGTTTGTTGACCCCGACGACGACCCACGAATCGCCCATTTTGACCGGCTCTTTGCTCACTTGACCAGCTTGCAAACGGTAGATCGCTTCGTCGGCAGCCGGATTAGTCCCCACTTCGTTGAGCGGCGTTCCGAGCCTGTAATCGGCAGCCGTCTGCTCCTGCAAACCGTATTTTGCCGCCAGCGCTTTCAAATCGGCTGGGCTTTGCGCATTGGCGGCGATGTCGCGCGCCACTTGTTCGAGCTTCTCTGCGGCGCGCTCGCGCCGCAAACGGTTGCGCACGTCGTCGCGCACTTCCTCGAACTCGCGTATGCGCGGCTCCTTCCGATCGACTAGGAGCGGGATGGCGAAGCCATTGCGGACGCCGACCTTGTTTCCGACATCGCCTATCTCTTTGAGCTCTTCGATCGCGTCTTCGAACTGGGGATTGACGCCGATATTCGGCACATCATCGCCGCGCACGATGTAGGGCGTTTCGCGTACCATCTCGCGCGGCGACATGTTCGCTTCGGCGGCTAGCTGTTGAGCGACGCGCTCGACGTCCTTGGTCTCACGCAACATGGCAGCGGCGCGGTCAGCTAGCTGTGAAGCGGCGTTGTAAGAGAGGCGGTTGCGCAAAGAGACCTCCAGTTCGCGCTTCGCTTCTTCGAAAGTCTTCGGCACAGCGGCGCCGCGACGAAAGATGAAGTAGGCGTTGCCGTACTTGATCGGACCGATCACTTGGCCCTCTTCGGCATCGAGCGTCTGTTGCAACGGGTCATCCGGCTTGTTCGCGTTACGGCGCACCGGACGCGGTAAATACCCGCCTTCACGTGCCGTTGCCGGGTCTTCGGAGTTGCCACGCGCCGCCTCGGCAAAGGCTTGCTCGCTCGCCTTGCCGTCGGGGCCGCGCAGCTTCTGGACCAACTCATCAGCCTTGGCGCGAACCTCGGCGTCGAGTTCAGGCCGCGCCACTTTGAGCACGATCTGTTGCACGCGCACGCCCGCCAGTTTGTTCTCGGGCGAGAGCTTTTCGTACTCCGCGCGCAATTGCTCGTCGGAGAGCTTGATCTTTTGCCCGACCTTTTCCTGCTCGATGAACAGGTAACGGATCTTCTTCTGCGGCTCGTTGATGCGGAAGTCAGCCTTGTGCGCCTCATAGAAATCGCGCAACTCCTGTTCGGAAGGCTCAATGGTCTGCGCCAACTTGTCCGCTGTCACGGGCACATAGACGAGGTCGAATTTGGTGTTGCGCCGTCTGAAGTCGTCGAGCACCTCCTCTTCAGAGACCTGCACGCCAGCAGTGATGAACGCGCGTAGTTTCTCTTTGGTCAGTTCGATGCGAACTTGCCGCTCGAAGGCCTCGACGCTGCCGTAACGCCTGGTTACAGCTTCTCGGTAGCGGTCGAAGCCGACGAATTTGCCCGAAGCGTCGCTGTAAAGACGGCGTATCTGCTCCGCCACTTCCGCGTCGGAAGCGGCGAGACCGAGCCGCTCGGCCTCCTGAAACAGCACACGATCGTTGATCATCCCGTTGAGAATCCAACGGTCGCCGCCCAGTTGCAACAGCACCATCGGCCCGCCGAATCTCATCAGATAATCGTCTCGCACGAGACTGAAGTCGCCGACGGTGATCTTTTCGTCGCCGACGCGCGCCAGCGTCTGACGCGCTAAGGCCTGTGGATTCATGTAGTCCAAAGTTCCAGGGGCATAGAAGAAGATGAGGCTGATGCCCATCAACAGGGCGAAGCCGATGATGATGGCGCTTCGCGTCCGCTCCATGCGGCTCAAATATTTCAACATAGTTTGATCTCGTGTCTTCCGGAAGTAGACGCTTCGCACCATTGAAGCGTCTATCTGCGATTTGAAAAGCTGGATTGTAGCGGAGAGCGCATCGCCGTCGCAACCTCGCACTGGTGCGCTGTCGCGTAACCGATCTCGCCAAGGCCGTTCGCTTTAGAAAAACGGGGGAGCGCGAGTGGGCTGTAATCCCCCTCAATTCATTGAGGG
>NZ_PSLQ01000115.1:0-4028 GCF_040289685.1 Pyrinomonas sp. | reverse complement strand
GGAACTGGAGGCTTGACCGTTGGTTGAGCGCTCTAGCTGTGCCAAAACATGCCAGAGTCTGGCCAGAAATTTGGCCTTCTAAGAATTATTATCGGCGATTGGCGGAAAAAGTTTCCTGGTGATTCCCGAGGCGCCTGTTTTGCGGGGATTTTGGAGAAGAGCGCCGTGTGGGGTGATGCCTGCGACCAAGCGGGCGCTGCTGAGGAGAGAACGAGGGAGCGGCGCTAAATCTCCCTGCGCAGAGGCTTTCGGTGATTACACAGATCGTTCATGGATGAAACTCAGTTGGCTTCAGAGCGTTCAAGGCGTCCACAACCCGAGCCCATCACACTAGCCGGCGCAAACGTCCGCGCTCTGCAGCTAGCTCCCCATGCCCTACATCCAACGCCCTTATCTCCTCCTCAATCCCCGCACCCGCCCCCAAAAAATCACTTCGGACACAAGATAGCGCCACACATAAAACTGCACGAAGCAAGATGTCACCCCAAGGGGCATAGCGACTGCTCGCATGGCATAGCCCTGCTGGAGGGCATGGTAAAGGGTTTTGAGTTCAAGGTTCCGTCAAAGGAGAGCAACAAGGTTTCATTCTCTTCACGCCAGTCAATATGCAGGTGTGCAGGTGCCCTCCAGCCATGTCACCACTATCACCCGCCGTTTACGACTCAAGACAATTTGGTATTACGCCTTTGGGTGACCAAACTCGCTCGCCGCCACAAATCTGGTCTTGCGTCGCGCCCGGCGGTGCAGGCTGTTTGCCGGGCGAAGAGCTGTGTTTGGAGGGTCCGCGAGAAAAAGTAAGTTTTTGCAATCACGGGACTTCGCAAGATGAAAGGGGCGTTTTGTTAAAAAACATTTTGCCAGAAACTGGATTCGTGTTTAAAATCGTTTTGCACAGGCGCCTTGACGAGGCGTCTCCTGAAGGTTTATGAGCGCCACTAAAGTCTCAAATCGCCGCCTTGAAGAGCGGACAAGCGGGCCGGTCATATCTCCCATCGAAGCCGAAGAGAGATCGCGTGCTTGGCTGACGTGGTTGCGCGCCATTGAAAGTTTCTTCGATCTTAGTCTTCACCCGCGCCGAAATACGTCCGAAGCGAAGCTTGATCTGACGAATGAACTGAGCATCTTGCGACAAGCGGCGCAGCGTGCGCTTCGTTTGTTGGCCGTCGGCAGCGTTCGTGATGCTTCGGGCGACGTCTTGCGAGAAGCTCTCGGCGAGTTCGCCGTCATGTGTGAGACGGTTGAACGAGCGAACGCGCGTGTCTGGGAGAGTTTGAAGGGCGCGTTCGTTTGCCGTGTATGGGAACGATCTGCAGTTGCAAACTCATTGGCAATAGCGGTTCATGCCGAAGAGGAAGAGGTTCATCCGCGTTTGCGCGCTGCGGTCAGGTCGGTTGCTCATCCTTGGCTGAGGGATGATTTGCGTTTGATCTTTGTCTCGTTAGCGCGCATGCTTGGTTGGCAACGGCTCATCGAGCTCGAATTGGAAAAGGATCGCCCTTTGAAGGTCGTGCTGCCAATCTTCACTTTGATTCACAAGGAGGCGCGGCAATTGGTCTCGTTCATTGAGACGCGCGCCTTGCACAGCCAAGGGCTCGACGCGCACATTTTCGATGCGCTCGACGCGAGCGCATATGCCATGAGCATGGAACTCAATAAAGTCTTCACACATGAACTCATCGGCGTGGCGGAATCGCGCGACGCCTCCGAGATCTACGCGCGCGTCGAGGACGCGACCGGGCTGTTGTGCGATTGTTTTCAGCAAACCACCGTCGGAGTGGCGCAGCTATTCGACGCGACGATCAACGGCGCAGAGCTTTTCGCTTCGTACAAGACGAGGCTCGAACAATCGTTGTGTTTGCGGCGGGATATTTGGACCTTATCGCAAATAATTCGGCGCCTCGAGCGCGAGCGTCATCACCTTGCGACGAGCAAGCTCGTTGAGAGTCTGGAAGCTTTTCGTCGCGGGAGCATGCGCTTTTTGATGTACAAGGATTGGGAGAGTTTGGAGCGTTTCATCGAAGAGGTCACAACGGCGCGCGGGGTGTCGGAGTTGATTCCGGTGCTGCATCGGTTTTCGATCTATCTGGAGACGCTCTTCCGACAAGTCAACATGCGCCTCGTCCTCGCCGATCATCCATTCGAGCCGCCTACAGAAACCGACCTGCTGTCGAGCGATGCGATGGCGCGCAAGATATTCGATTGAAGAAAGGCCGAGCTTGCCGTTGATCGCCAGCGGCGTCTTCATCAAAACGCTCAAGGTGCTGTTGGAATTACTTGCGTGAGGACGGCGCCGAGAAGACCAAGCGAAGACCGGGTGCGACGGCGAAAGCCCTCTGCTGTCAGCTGCGTCGTCGCGATGGCGTAGGCGGAAGAGGCAACTAGTTCGTCACGCCCTAGGATGTGCGCCAGTTCACGCATGGACTCGCGCTCTCGCGTATAGGTTGCGATCAAGGCCTGTTCATTTGCCGCAACGCGCGCCGCCCGCCGAAAAGCTTCATCAGCAGCCATGGTCCGACCAGCAGCGCGCGCGCGCACGCACTGTCGCACGTCCTCTTCGCGCCCGAGGATCAAGTAGCCATCAACGAAGCACGCTGCTCCACGCTCATCATCCGTTGAAACGAGCAACTCGACATCGCCGAGCGTTTCACGACGAAAGGTCTTCAAGTGGCGACGCACTTCTGCGCGCAGCGTTGCTTCATCCTTGACGCGTGCAATGAGCACCCGCGCTTGATCGTCAGCGAGAATCTGCGCCGTCGCAATCTCCGAGCCAGCAGCGCGCAGGAAATCGCGCGGCGATTCAATGCCGTAAGGCTTCAAAGCGGCATCGAGGACGCGCCCGGCAAGCGGTTCGATGAGTCGGTCCAATTGCGAAGCGATGGCTGACTTCAGTCCTTCCCAAGCAGCCGCCGGATCCGCGTAGTTGTAGCGTGTCAGTTGGTACGTATCCGCAGGCAGCAGCCGTTCGGCGCTGTGAACCGGTTCGTGTGATGGGGAAAAGGCTTGACCGATTCGGCTCGCCAGTTCGTCCGGTAGTGCAAAGAGATAATCATCTTCGATCTCGCCATCAGCTACGCGCATGCTCCACGCCGCATCGCGCAAGATCTTTCCGGCCAATTGCGGCAAGATGATGGCCGCAGCGCTTTGCGCGCGCGGGTCATCCGACATGCGCGCCGCGTAGGTCAAGGCGAGGATCTTAGCGATTTCCGTTGCGCCGCGCGGCGAGACGTAGCCGAAAGCAAGCGCCGTGCGATCTGTGAATCGGCGGCGCACCGCGTCGAAGCGCGTTTCCTCAGCCAAACTACGGTGCTCTCTGCGCCGCACGGCGATGCAGGTTTGGATCGCTTGTTCATCGTTGCCGATGACGACCGCGCTGCCCGAAACATTGGCGATGAGGCGACTGTGACCGGTCGGTGCCGTCCAAGTAATGGTCAACCCATCTTCGTTCTCGTTTCGTTCTACGCCTGGCGCGCCATAGACGCGGTGCGCTAGCTCGCCGACAAGCTCTTCGACGGCGCTTCGCGTCCGCCACTCGCTCGTGTGCGTTTCGGCCACGAGCGCCGCGCTTGGTTTGACGTTGAGCGCGTCGCCGCCGCCGTCGGTCTCTATGTCGAGCACAACGAACGCTACCTGCGAACGAGCCAAAACGACGTCGCGTGCGCGCCCGACACCGATCCAAGCGAGCGTACGTCCCCACCAAGATAAGCGTCGCGCGCCTCGGCCCAAGATCGCGCGCCAAGGCTCGACCGTGGTCAAGTTTTCCAAGAGTTGAGGCAGATCGTCGGCTTCCGCATAGACCAAAGCTTCGGATGGAACGCGCGTCGCCACATCGATCGGGCGCGGGCGGTTCCACCAGACCCAAAAACAGAGCAGAAGCAGCGCGGCGGCAATCCAAGCCGTGATCTTGCGAAATTTCCTCATCCGATCGCGGCGGCGCGGAGACCCCGGCCTTTAGGCCTGGGGAGGAGCGCCGCCCTGCCTCCTTTCTTGCGCCTTACATGAAGGCGGAGTAGAATTTTTCTGGCGGCCGG
>NZ_PSLQ01000046.1:0-28476 GCF_040289685.1 Pyrinomonas sp. | reverse complement strand
GGCATACCCTCTTCCACTGGTGGCCTGTGTTTAAGGAATCAGCATGAAAGGGTATCAGTTGGACCGTCGCCGCATCGGTCGCTAGGTACCCGACGTCGGCCCAGTCGATGACCTCCACCGGGCGTTTAGTGGCGACCAATCCAGCGGGCGCGAGCCGTCGGAGCAGCCCTTGCAAACTGACATCGACGCCGGTGACGCGCCATTCGCCGCCGACATCGAGCAGCAGGACGTCGTTGACGCGCACGACGCGCTTGCCGTGAACGTCGATCAACTGCTTGTCGAGCACGTCGCGCGCTAGCAACACCTCGCCTTCGCGTCGCGCAAACGGGCGCAGGTCGAGCACATCTTTGGTCAAGCGCGCCCCTTGTTGGTTGAGTTCGGCAAGATGCGCACGTGGTAGGAAGAAGTTGCGCCGTCGGTAGCGCGCCACCAGCCCAGTCACCGGCGGGTGGTCTTCGCCAAGGCGCACGATCACGTCCTTGATCGTCGCCACGCGCTCGCCTTCGCGATCGCGTATGGGACGACCCAGAATTTGCGAGAGGTAGAGCATCGGTTGCTTGTGCGTTCAGAGAATCGTAAAAGCCGATGATAACACAGAAGTCACGCGCCAACATGCTCGCTCGATGCGAGGCCAGCGGTCGCTTCCGCGAGGACCAAAGAGGCCATGCGTCGCTCGAACTTGGTCGCGTGCCGGAAATGGCCTATCATGTTGACGGGCGCTAGAGCGAGAGCCTTTTCCCGAGGACGCGAGCCGTCGAAAACCGAAGGGGGAATCGTCATGCCCAAACTCAGATCAGAATTGGATGCCGACCGCCAGCCGGAGAGGGGGCCGACCATGAGCCCGACGACCGAGAACCGCTATGAACTCCTCTGCCCGATCTGCGGGCAGAAGTTCTACGTCGATGCCGCTTCTATCGCGCGTGCGCGCGAAGCGGCGAAAATGGGCCTTGACATCCCTTTCCGTTGCCCAGATTGCGAAGATACTGAGAGTTTATAGCTCACCTCGGGCGGCATCTTCTCGAGCCTGCGGGGCGGTGCGCAAACTCAAGCCTTTCCGACGATCGTTTGAGCTTCACTGCATCTGAAAGCGGGTGGCGAAGATGATTTTGATGCGGTTCCGCGATCGAAAAGAGGCTGGGCGCCTGTTGGCGGAAAGGCTTGCGCCGTATGCGGGGCGACCTGATCTCGTCGTGCTCGCTCTGCCGCGCGGCGGCGTGCCTGTTGGTCGTGAGGTCGCGCGCGCGCTCGGCGCGCCGCTTGATGTCTTCGTCGTGCGCAAGCTCGGCGTTCCGGGTCAAGAGGAGCTGGCCATGGGCGCGATCGCTTCGGGCGGCGTTCGCGTCCTCAACGAAGACGTAATCACCTACCTCGGGATTCCGCCCGAGGTGGTCGATGCCGTAACGTTACGCGAACTGCGCGAACTCGAAAGGCGCGAGCGGCTTTATCGCGGCGCGGCTCCGCCGTTGCGCGTCGCCGGGCGAACGGTGATCCTTGTCGATGACGGTCTGGCGACGGGAGCGAGCATGCGCGCGGCGGTGGCGGCGCTTGGACGCCTGCATCCGAAGGAGATCATCGTCGCCGTTCCGGTCGCCGCGCCTGCCACGTGCGAGAGTTTTCAGCGCGAGATGGGCGTCGAGTGCGTCGCCGTGATGATGCCGGAGCCTTTCAATGGAGTGGGCCAGTGGTACGAGGACTTTTCGCAGATGAGCGACGATGAGGTTCGCGCCTTGCTCGAAGAGGCGCGCGAAGATCTGTCCGGAGAATCGAGCCGAGATCGCCCTTGAGGAGAACCAAGGCTTCAGCCGGTCGCGCGCATGAAGGGTGAAGAATCGGATCGAGATCAAACGTGAAGAGTCGTAACCGCGTCGGACGCAGGAGACTGAGCGGATGAAGAGCCGAATCGAGATCGCGCGTGAAGCGGTATTTCGTGATTCGCTCATCCGTCGCGTCGCTGCGTAAAAAGATGGGGCACCCGAGATCGCGCGTGAAGCGCGCGATGCGGCGTGCCTTTTCCGCTCGGCTAAGGCCAACGCGACGCGCAGCGAGGGGGGATGACCTCGGCCGATTTCCGCGCTAGTGCGTTGCAGAGCGCGCCATTCGGCGCCGCGTTTAAGTTCGGTCACGGCAGCCGGAACGGAGATCGGGTTGCGCGCCGGTCGAACTCGGAGAAGCCATTCGACCGATTCAATTGCTGGTCCAGTTTGCGGGATGAGATTCGATCAGCTAGCCGATTTTTTCGAGAAGCTAGAGGCAACCACCGAGCGTTTGCGCATGTACGACCTGCTCGGTGAGTTGTTCGCGCGCGCAACGCCCGAGGAAACGGCAGAGCTCGCTTATCTTTGCGAAGGCCGATTGCTTCCGGCTTTTACGGGCGTCGAGATCGGCATGGGCGAAAGGTTGGTTGCGCGAGCCATCGCGTTTGCCGCTGAAGTGGGAGAGCAAGAGGTCACAGCTCGATACAAGAAGCTGGGCGACCTCGGCGCTGTTGCCGAAGAGCTGCTCCCGGCGCGCCGAAGCGCGTTGGAGATCGCAGACGCCTACCGTAGATTGCTCGACATCGCGCGCACGAGCGGCGCGGGAAGCGTCGAGAAGAAGGTACATCTGTTGGCCGAACTGCTCCGCCGCGCTTCGCCGCGCGGCGCGCGTTACCTCGTCCGTTTCGCGCTCGGGCGAATGCGTTTGGGGATCGGGCCCCCGACCATCATGGAAGCGGTCGCGCGACAATTTCCCGACAGCAAGAGGGCGCGCGCGCTGATCGAGCGCGCTTACAACCTCTGCTCCGATCTCGGCTTGGTGCTGCGGACCATGCGCGAAAAGGGATTAGAGGCGCTGGCGCGCTTTCGCGTGCGGGTCGGCAATCCCGTGCGCATGATGCTGGCGGAAAGGTTGCCGAGCGCCGAGCAGATCATCGCGCGACTGGGGCGATGCGCGGTGGAGGCCAAGCTCGACGGGTTTCGCTGTCAGGTCCACTTAAACGGCGATGAGGTGGAGATCTTCTCGCGCAACCTGGAACGGACGACGGCCATGTTCCCTGACATCGCCGAGGCGACCAGAAAGCAGATTGCGGCGCGCAAGGCGATCATCGAAGGCGAGGCTGTCGCCGTGGACGAAGCGACGGGCGAAGTCCATCCGTTTCAGGTGACGGTGAAGCGCAAACGCAAGCACGGCGTTGAAGAGATGGCGCGCGCCTTCCCGTTGACGCTCGTCGTCTTCGATCTGCTTTACGCTGATGGCAAGGATTTCACCCCGCTCCCTTACGAAACCCGGCACGAAAAGATGCGCGAGGTCGTCGCGGCAGCCGGAAGGATTCAGCACGTGGAACGGATCGTGACGGCGAGCGTCGAAGAGTTTCAACGTTTCTTCGATGATCAAGTCGCGCGCGGCATGGAGGGCGTGATCGCCAAAAAGCTCGACGCGCCATACATCGCCGGAGCGCGAAATTTCAATTGGATCAAGCTCAAACGCGCCTACCGCGGGCGACTCGAAGATACGGTTGATGTCGTCATCGTCGGCTACTTGCGCGGGCGCGGAGCTCGCGCGCGATTTGGTATCGGCGCTTTGTTGACCGCCGTTTATGATCGCGAAGCGGATCTGTTTCGCACCATCGCCAAAGTGGGAAGCGGCCTTTCGGAGCAAGAGTGGATTGAACTGCGCGAGAAGCTCGACCGCATCGCGGTGAAGGGAAAGCCGGCGCGCGTTGACTCACGTCTCGTGCCGGACGTTTGGGTCGAGCCGCGCTATGTGGTCGCGGTGCTGGCCGACGAGATCACGCGCTCGCCCGTGCACACTTGCGCTCAAGATGAGAGCGGCGTCGGTCTGGCGCTCCGTTTCCCGCGCGTGGTCGGCGGCGTGCGCGAGGATAAGTCGCCCGAGGACGCAACCACCGTCGAAGAGATACGCCAGATGTACGCGACGCAGAAGCGGCACAGGGTCGCTTCTTGAAGTCGGCGCGCCGCCGTTCGCCCGCGCTTGGCGCGCAAGCATCGGGCCGATCATAAGAACGTTATTCGAGGAGACGAAGATGAGGATCTTGATCGGGTACGATGGTTCGGAATGTTCCGAGGCAGCCTTGGAGGATTTGCAGCGGGCCGGATTGCCGACCGATGTCGAAGCGGTGGTGATGACGGTGGCTGACGTCTGGCTCTGGCCGGAAGATGAAACGACTTCGGATAGCGACGTTCTAGGAATCGAGCGCGCGCGCGAACATGCGCGCCGCGCGTTGCGCGAAGCGCGCGAACTCGCCGCTCGCGCGAGCGAGAGGCTGCGTTCGAGGTTTCCGGAATGGAAGGTCGCGACGGAGGCCGTGGGCGATTCGCCCGCGTGGGCGCTCGTCAAAAAAGCCGATGAGTGGGAACCGGACTTGATCGTCGTCGGTTCGCACGGCCGAACGGCCATCGAACGGTTTGTGCTCGGGAGCGTTTCGCAGAAGGTCTTGTATGAGGCGCGATGTTCGGTGCGCATCGCGCGGCGTGCGCTGCGCCCTGCCGAAGATACGCTTCGCATCATCGTTGGTGTGGATGGCTCGCCGTCGTCGCAAGCCGCGCTTGAGATGGCGGCAGCGCGCGCTTGGCCGGAAGGCACCGAGATACGTGTCTTGAGCGCCATCGATGGCGCGCTCTCTCTGGGCGAATCCTTCGCGCTGCGTTGGATTGCGCGCGACGATGAACGAGCCGTCGAACAGGCGCGCGCACAACTAGCGGCGCTGATCGAACCATTGTTTGCCGGACGCGGTTGGTCGCCGACCGTGATCGTGCGGCGCGGCAGCGCCAAACGAGCGTTGGTCGAAGAAGCGGAGAAGTGGCAAGCGGACAGCGTCTTTGTCGGCGCGCGTGGGTTGCGCACGCGCGAAAGGTCGTCGCTCGGAAGCGTCGCTTCGGTCGTCGCCTCGCGCGCGCCGTGTTCGGTGGAAGTGGTGCGCAAAGAGCGCATCGCTTCGGCTGGATCAACCGGGGCGGGCCTTGCCCTTTAGGAACTCAACGATTCGGACGTTGCGGATCGAAGGCGGCACGAGACGGAGCGCATCTTGAAGATTTCGAGCGCCATTCATGAGAGCGGAAAACAGTTGCATCTTTTGCCAGATCGTTGCGGGACGAAAAGAGGCTGAGATCGTCTTCGAGGACGAAATGACGCTCGCTTTTCTAGATCACCGTCCGCTTTTTCCGGGGCACTGTCTTCTGATTCCAAGGGAGCACTACCGAACGCTGCTCGATCTTCCGCCCGGCCTGCTGGGGCCGCTCTTCGAGCGCGCGCAGTTGCTTGCGCGCGCCATCGAAGAAGCGCTCGCCGCCGAAGGACTCTTCCTCGCCATCAACAATCGCGTTAGCCAAAGCGTTCCGCATCTTCACGTCCATCTCGTGCCGCGGCGGCGCGGCGACGGTTTGCGCGGCTTCTTTTGGCCGCGTCGTCGCTACAAAGATCGGGAAGAGGCACAGCGAACGCAACAGGCAATCAAGACGCGGATTGAAGGACTACAGAAGGCGCGACCTCGCTGGTGAGTCTCGATGGGAGCGTCGGAGAGACTCTTTCGATCAACGCGAGCCGAGCGGCGCGCTTTTCGTTTCACCACGCGGGATCTTCTCAAAACCGCTTCGTGCTGTGACGACCAAAGGGATCTCCATGTTCGTGAAATTCCCTCCAGTTCGGAGGCTGATCTATCATTCGTCGCGTGATATTTCCTCCGGTTTGAGTGTTGATCTATGATTTGCGCTCAAATCCAAAACTTCAACGAAACCGAGGACGGTCATGAAGAGGGCTTGGCTGTTCACCTCCGAATCGGTCGCCGAGGGGCATCCCGATAAGGTTTGCGACTACGTCTCGGATTCGATTCTGGATGCGTATTTGGAGCGGGATCCACAAAGTCGCGTCGCTTGCGAGACGTTGTGCAAAGGCGGCACAGTGGTGCTCGCTGGCGAGATCAGTTCGGCGGGCGAGGTGGATCACGAAGCGGTCGTGCGCCGCGCCGTCGGTGACATCGGCTATACGGACGAAGGCGAACCGTTCAACGCCATGGGGCTGCGCGTCCTGCAGTTGATCAGCAAGCAGGCGGCGGAGATAGATCAAGGCGTCGATCCACAGAAGAACTTGGCTGGCGAGCAAGGGGCTGGCGACCAAGGCATCATGTTCGGCTACGCTACGGATGAGACGCCGGAGCTGATGCCGCTGCCGATCGTGCTCGCGCACAGACTGGCGCGCACGCTGGCCGAAGACCGACATCGCGGGCATCCTTCATGGTTGCGTCCCGATGGCAAGACGCAGGTCACAGTGCTTTACGAAGCCGGAGAGCCGAAAGAGGTGACGGATGTCGTCATCTCGACGCAACATGCGGCGTGGGTTACACAAGACGAGATACGCCACTACGTCGTCGGCGATCTCGCGCCGCGCGCGCTCGGAGAGTGGTTTCACGCGCGCATAAGATTCAACGTCAACCCGACCGGCAGCTTCGTGCAAGGTGGCCCATCGGTCGATTGCGGCGTGACGGGGCGCAAGATCATCGTCGATACGTATGGCGGCATGGGGCGACATGGCGGTGGGGCTTTCTCCGGCAAAGATCCTTCCAAGGTGGACCGAAGCGGTGCCTACTTCTGCCGCTGGATCGCGCGACAGTTGATCAAACAGGGGTTGGCGAGCAGGGCCGAAATCCAAGTCGCGTACATGATCGGCGTGGCGCATCCGGTTTCGGTCAAGGTCGAAACCTTCGGCACGGGCGACGAAGACGCCGCCGCGGAATTCGTCGCGCGCTTCGACTTTCGCCCCGCCGCGATCATCGAACGGCTCGATCTGCTACGTCCGATTTACCGTCAAACGACCAACTACGGCCACTTTGGCAAACCTTGGCTCCCTTGGGAGGAGTGAGCGCGCATGGTGGCCGCGCGGCCAAGTGACTGCGGCGTCGCTGGTTCGGCTATAGGCCGGGGACGCCTTGCAGTGGCCACGAAGACTTTCAAGTCGACGCGCGTTGGGACGACTAACGCGATGCGGTCGGACGTATCTCCGTATGGCGCACCTGCCCGCCGAGATTGGCTGTATAACCGGCGAGCGCGGTGCAGATCAACGCGAAAAGCAGCACGGCGAGCGCCGCGCGAGGCGAAGGTTCGGGCGCCTTGCGCCAAGCGAAGAGCACGGCAACGGAGGCGAACGCGAGAAGTTGCATGACGATCAACGTGATCGTCCCCATCCTTTCGTGCGCTTCGATGATCTCTTCTGACGCTTCAGGAAGCTTTTCGACGATCCCTTCCGCCGCGTTCCCCGTCAGATAAACGGGGATCGCCGCCAGCGCACAGCAGAGCAGAAAGACGAGGGAGACCCTCTGAAATTGCGCGTTCTTCAAGAAGATGGCGACGGCCAACAGGATCGCGGAGAAGAGGGTGCCGAGGACGGGAAGATGATTGAGCAGCAAGTGCCAGTGGGCAGCGTTCATGTGCACGGTTTCTCCTCGCAAAGTCTTTAGCAGAAGACGCTGAAGAGCATAACCACACGCACGTTGAATGGTCCAGTCTTCGCGCCCTGTGCTCGAGCTTGAGGTGCAGTTCGAGCAGGGGACTCGTTTGTCGGTTGCGGCGGAACGGTGTTGCGGGGCGCACGGCGGTGCCTCATTGCATGACGAGCACTCCGGCGCCGCGGATAGCATCGTTTTTGAGCGCGAGCAGAGCTTCGTTAGCGTGGTCTAAGGGAAAAGTCTGCGCGTGTGTGCGGACGGGCACCGTGGCGGCTTCGGCGAGGAATTGGCGTCCGTCGTCGCGCGTGTTGTTGGCGACGCTGACGATGCGCCGCTCACCATAGAGCAACGAGTATTCCAGCGGGGGCGTAGGGCTCATGTGTATACCACCGAGCACGAGCGTCCCGCCCTTATCCAGCGCGCGCAAGGCAACGGGGATGAGTTCGCCGGCGGGCGCGAAGATAATCGCCGCATCGAGCTTAACCGGCGGCTGGTCCATGACGCCACCGGTCCATGTGGCGCCGAGTTCAGCGGCCAGTTTCTGGTGGCGTTCCCGATCGCGCGTCATGACATAGACCTCAGCCCCTCGCGCGCGTGCAATTTGAATGCAGATATGTCCCGCCGCGCCGAAGCCGTAGATCCCCAAACGCGCGCCGCGCCATCCGCCTCGCCGGTCCAGTTCGGTCGCGCGCAGCGCGCGGTAACCGATGATGCCAGCACAAAGCAGCGGCGCCGCTTCGAGATCGGTGAACCCTTCCGGCAGCGGATAGACGAATGACGCCGGAGCGACAGTTAGCTCGGCGTATCCGCCGTTAACGGTCCAGCCGGTGAACTCGGCAGCATCGCAAAGGTTTTCGCGCCCCGAGAGGCAGAAGCGGCATCGGCCACACGTCCGGTGCAACCATGCGATGCCGACGCGTGCGCCGGGCGTTAAGGGTGCTGCGGCGCGCTCCACACGCCCGACGATCTGGTGGCCGGGGATGATGGGTGCGCGCCGAAGAGGGAGTTCGCCTTCGACGATGTGAAGATCCGTGCGGCAGATAGCGCAGGCGGAGACCCGCACGAGCACCTCACCCGCTCCAAGCACAGGCAGGTCCACTTCGGCTGCGCGCAGAGGACGTCTTTCAACAGGCGCTGGATGGTCCAGCATCATGGCGCGCATCTTTTCCGACATGATCTTTCTCCTCGCTTTTGAACCTTCGACCGCATCGCTCGCCAAGCGAGTCGTGCGTCTCTTTCTGATCGCCGTGGTTCAGAATTCAAACCGAGTCGCCCGTTCACGCTTGGCGTACGATGAACGACTCGGCGCGCAAAGCCAGTCCTCGTTCGTCCAGCACGGTCAGACGTCGCCCTTTGAGTTCGATCAAGCTTTCGCGTTGCAGCCGCGCGAGAGCGCGCGAGACGACTTCGCGCACGGTTCCGATGCGCGCGGCGATCTCTTGATTGGTCAGGCGGAGTTCGACGCTGAGTCCGCGTGCAGTTCTCACCCCGTACCGCTCAGCTTCTTCGAGCAAGAAGGCGGCCAGCCGCTGGTCCACTCCGCGCAAACTCAAACGTTCGATCAACGCCGCTGTGTGGCGAAGTCTGCCCGCCATCGCTTTGAGCGCGCCCAAGGCGATGCACGGATGTTCGCGGCAGAGTTTCTTGACGTCGCGCTTATCGATGAAGAGGACGAGCGTATCTTCTTCGGCGACCGCATTCGACGGGTGCGGGCCGTCGTCGAAGACGGGAACCTCGGCGATGGTGCTTCCGGCGCGCTCGACGTGAACGGTCTGCTCGCGTCCGCTCAAGCTTTCTCGGTAAGCGCGAATGGCGCCTCGCACGATGACGTACAAGCCGCGCGCCTCTTCGCCAGCGACGAAAAGCGTCTCGCCCCGCCGCAAGCGACGCTCCACCGCGTGTTCGGCCAGATCGCGCAGCGCATCTTGTGGCAAGTCGCTGAAGAGTTTCGTCCGTCGCAAGGCTTCGAGCTTGTCCGTCATCGTCAAGCAATATGATCCTCCACCGCGCCGTTCATCTTCAAGTCGCGCCGCGCCCTGCGTGATTTAGGTCACTGCGCGCCATGCTTCGTGCGAAAGATGATTGGGCTTCGTTTCATCCGAGACGAAAGAAGCTTTTTCGTAAAGGAGCTGGTGATGCAGCGGATCAAGCTGAACGAGTTGGAGCAAGGCGAAGAGGGGAGGTTGCGCGTCGCCGAGGTGTTACGCTGCGGGCGCGTGCGCGTGCTGCTGTTGACGCTCCCTCCGGGAGCGGATGTGCCGTCACATCGTCATGATGGTTGGGACGTATTGCTTCAACCTCTGCGCGGGCGCGCTGAATTGGAGCTCGATGGCGAAAAGCACGTGCTAGAAGTCGGTGAGGTCGCTTGTGTCGATGGCGCGAGCACATTTGCGCCGAGAAACCCAGGCCAAGAGAGCCTCGCGCTGTTGGTCACGCTCGTGCGCCGCGATTAATACCGGCGAAGATCATCGGTCCGATCTCGCGTTCAAAACGCTGGCGCCGCTTTGGTCTCGGCGCACCAAGACCCGCGGTCGCGCTTTGGAGCTGTCGCTCGATCATCTTCGTCGAGGTTTCCCTCTCGAACACGTTGAAGCGCGACTCTCCTCTTCAACGCCGAGGCCGGGGGGCACTGCCCGCGGCTTGAACGCGCAAGGTCGCTTTGCCATCGAAGCTAAGGGACGCAAAATTTGGAGTGTGTGTTTGATAGGACAAAAAAGCTCGCAAGGTCGTTTTGCCATCGAAGCTAAGGGATGCAAAAGGCACTAGGTCTTCTCGTCGTTCGCGGCGAGGACCGCCTTCTGCCGCCGTTGGTCGGTATGCATTTTCGCTTCGCGCGCGACGGCGGACTGTTTTATGATCTTCGGGCCTTTTCGCGTTTGGCGCGTGGACTTCGGTTCTCGATGGAGCAGCGGGCGATGATCGAATGGTTTCTAGTCTTTCTGCGTGATCTTG
The DNA here is from genome assembly GCF_040289685.1 of Pyrinomonas sp. NCBI lineage: Bacteria > Pseudomonadati > Acidobacteriota > Blastocatellia > Blastocatellales > Pyrinomonadaceae > Pyrinomonas > Pyrinomonas sp. The sequence goes on along the minus strand of NZ_PSLQ01000046.1, from coordinate 18,089 downwards.
CCTTGATAGCATGGTTGGGCGGGCTTGCGGTGATCGATTTTCTGGAGGCGCCGATCAGGTTTCGCGTGCCGGAGATAGATCGCAACCAGTCAGTTGCCATCGGCAGAAGAGTTTTCGCCGCGCTCAACTCATTGGAACTATGCTCCGGCGCGTTGATCCTAGCGGCCACAGCGCTTCTGGTGCTGCGGACCGATGTTGGCGCCAACGAGCGCGTCGCTTTCGGACTGGTCGCGTTGATGTGGCTCGTAGTGCTGTTTCAGTTTTTCTGGCTTCGCCCGCGAATGTCACAGCTTGCCCGAGGGTTGGATTTGGTCAATCGGCGTCCGGATGACGCGCGCTACACGCAAGTCGGACGCCTACATCGCATCTATGTTGGGTGCGACCTCCTGAAGATCGCGCTGGGAATCGTCGTCGTCGCGTTGTGGGTCAAAGTTTGATCGACTCGCGTTGCAAGCAGCGCGGGGCGTTCGAGAACGGTCTGGTCAATGGCTCGCCAAGATCTGAGTTGGCTCGTGCCGAATTCTCTCAACCGTTCGCCTGTCGTTACGTTTTGATGAGGCGTGGCGTGCGAGGGAGCAGAGTCTGGGAACCGGGGAAAGCGCGATGAAGCGCCGAATCATCGGTTTCGAACTGGATGAAGAAGGCGATTGGCGCGCCGTGCTCGACTGCGGCCACCGGCAACATTTGCGTCACCGCCCGCCTCTCGTTTCACGACCATGGGTTTTAACCGAAGAGGGGCGCGTTTCGCGCCTCGGCTACGAACTAGATTGCAGACGATGCGACGAAGAGATGGACAACGGGGCGACGGAAAATTTCGGATCGGGCGCTTGAGATGAACCTGCTTGGCTCACCTCTCTGTTGTTCGACGCTAGCGACGGAAAATTTCGGATCGGGCGGTTGAGATGAACGGGTGCTTGCGGCGCGCTACCCGACCGCGATTTGCCGCAACCGCTGATGATGATGCGACCTGTCTCGGCTTTTTTGTCGGTTCCCTCGTAGATCGTCAAAGGCGCGACTGCGCGAGCTATTCCGGTCCCTCGGCGCTTTTGGCCTGCTGCCAGATCTCTTCCATCTCCTCGACAGTTGCTTGGTTTAGGTCGCGCTCGCGACGCTTCAACTCTTCTTCGATGTGGCGAAAGCGTTGACGAAACTTTTGGTTGGTTCGTTTGAGCGCCGTCTCCGGTTCGACGTCCAAATGGCGCGCGATCTGCACGAGCGCAAAGAGCACATCGCCGATCTCTTCGCGCACGCGCTCACTGGGCTGCTGTGCGCAAGATTTGATCGCCTCGCGCAGCTCTTCAAGCTCCTCGTGTAGCTTTGCGAAGACATCATCGAGGTTCTTCCAGTCGAAGCCGACGCGCGCCGCCTTGACCGAAATTTGATGCGCTTCCATGAGCGCCGGCGCTTTGCGCGGGACGCCATCGAGAATCGACGCCGACTCATCGGCATCGCCGCGCGCGCGTTTTTCCTCGGCCTTGATCGCCTCCCAATTGCGCAACACTTCTGCTGCGTCGCGTGCCTGCATGTCGCCGAAGACGTGCGGGTGACGCCGGACCATTTTGTCGTAAATCGCGGCGATGACTTCTTCGATGGTGAAATCCCGACGTTCGCGCGCCACTTGCGCGTAGAAGACGATTTGAAAGAGCAGGTCCCCAAGCTCGTCGCGCAGTTTGAGCGGGCGCCCCTTTTCAGCCTCTTCGACGGCTTCGAAGGCTTCGTAAGCCTCTTCAAGCAGCATCGGTGCGAGCGTCCCGTACGTTTGCTCGCGGTCCCACGGGCAACCTTGCGGCGAGCGTAAACGCGCCATGAGTTGAACGAGATCGGCGAAGGAAGCGGGCGACATCGGGTTGGATTGTACGAGATTGAACTCGAGTCGCGCAAATCTGCCCTTTGAGCCGAAGGTCGGTCAACGATGAGGCTCCCGCCGTTTCGCTGTCCGACGGGATCTTCAACCCATCCGTTTGTTCATCGCCGCGCGCTTGAAGGCGTCTTCGCGGTCTGTTGCGCGCGAGCGATTCTTGCGGCAACGTAAACCTTGGTGCTACCATTCACCTTTCCGTTTGATTCAGCCGAAAACGGAAGGATTGGCATAGAGATGGCAGACGAGCTCAAGGAGCAAGACGGAGAACGCCCGACTTTCAAGGTGACCGATCGGCGCATCTTCAATCCCGATGGCACATTGCGGGAGGGCGTGCAGTTGGAGGAGCCGAGCCAACCGCAGACTGCGCCCGCCGAGGAGAAACGAGCCGAAGCGCAAGATGAGGGGCGGCAAGAGAGCGTGCCGACGGGCGATCCGCGCGACTTCATCGAACTCGTGATGTTCATCGCTTCGCCAGCAGCAGCGGCGTTGGGCCTGGACCCGTCCGGAATCTCGCAGGGCATAGACCTACAGTTAGCTAAACACTGCATTGATCTGCTCGGAACGCTGCAACGCAAGACGCAAGGGCGACTCAGTTTGCAAGAACGACAAGTGCTCGAAGACGTACTCGCGCAACTGCGCATGCAATATGTCGCCCTGTCGAGCGGTGGCCGACGCTCGGCTGCTGGACCGAAGCGCGGCGGTGGATTTTCAGGGAGCGACATCACTGGCAGGTAAAGAAGCGGTCTTCTTGGCGACGCGGCGGGCTGCACGATGAAGCTGACCTTCCTCGGCACGGGAACGTCAACGGGCGTTCCCGCAATCGGTTGCGACTGTGAGACGTGCGTTTCCGCCGACCCGCGCGATAAACGACTGCGCGTCTCCGTGCTGATCGAACACGCTGGAAAGAGGCTGCTCGTTGACACTTCGCCCGATTTCCGTCAACAGGCGTTGCGCTACCGCATCACACGCTTGGATGCGGTGTTGATCACGCACACGCACGCCGATCACATCTTCGGCCTCGACGATGTACGCCCGCTTAATTTCCGTCACGGCGCGCTTGCGGTCTTCGCCAGCGAACATTCTTGGCGCAACATCAGACGTATCTTCCAGTACGTCTTCGAGCCGTCGCACTTTGGCGGCGGACTGCCACAGATCGTGCCGCACGTGATCGAAGCGGGCGCGCCGTTCGACTTCAGCCCCGAATTGCACGTGCTCCCTTTGCGCGTGATTCACGGTCGGTTGCCGGTGCTCGCCTTTCGTTTCAACGATCTCGCTTACGTCACGGACTTGAGCGAAATGCCGCCGGAGACGGCAGCCGCGCTCCGCGACCTGGATGTGCTCGTGCTTGGCTGTTTGCGCTTTCGCACGCATCCGACTCACTTGAACGTCGAACAAGCGCTCGCATTGATCGAGGAGCTCAAGCCGCGGCGCACTTATCTAACGCACATTTCGCACGAGATCAAACACGCGCGCGACGCAGCCGCGCTGCCGCCGCACGTCGAACTCGCCTACGACGGTCTCGAGGTGGAGAGCGGCTGATCGAGCGCCGAATTTCTAAAGTCCCTGCGAAACTTTAGAGGGCCATGAGATTGTTTCACGGATTCGATAATGCCGAAATCGCGCGTCCGACGGTGTTGACGCTCGGCGTTTTCGACGGTCTGCATATCGGTCATCAGCTAATCATGCGCACGGTTGTGGAGCGGGCGCGCGCCATCAGTGCCGTGCCGACGGTGATCACTTTCGATCCGCATCCTCGCGCGGTGCTTTACCCGGAGGCTGCTCCACCGCTGTTGCAGACGCTGGATCAACGTTTAGAAGGGTTTCGCCTCTTGGGCATCGAACAGACGATCATCGTACGCTTTACGCGCGAGTTCGCCCAGCTCAGCGCCGAGGATTTCTTGCGCGACGTCGTGCACGAACGTCTACAGGCCAAAGAGGTCTATCTCGGTCAAGGGTTCGCTTTCGGACGCAACCGCGCCGGAAACATCGAACTGTTGCGGCGCGTCGGGCGCGAACTCGGTTTCTTCGCCGACGAAGTGCCGGAAGTCAGATTGCGCGGCCAGCGCGTCAGTTCAAGTCGCATCAGGCAGCTTCTGTTCGCCGGCAAAGTAAATCTCGCGCGGCGAATGCTTGGACGTCCCTACGGCATCGAAGGACGCATCACACGGGGCGCGCAACGCGGACGGACCATCGGTTGGCCCACGGCCAATTTGCTGGTGGAAAATCGCGTCATCCCGAAGGGGGGCGTTTACGTCACGGCGACGCTCATTGACGGCGTCTGGCGGCGAAGCGTGACCAACATCGGCACGCGCCCGACTTTCGAGCAGCATGCTGCGCCCACAGTCGAGACGCACGTCATCGGCTGGACCGGCGACCTCTATGGCTCGGTGGTGCGCGTTCGCTTCCTACGCCGTTTGCGCGACGAGCGGCGCTTCGAGTCGATTCAAGATCTAACGCGCCAAATCTCCGCCGATGTGGCGCGCGCCGAAAGCTATTTCGCTCGTTCCTGTGTGCGCCGCGCGCTCAAGGTGGTTTGATGGCGCACGCTTCATGCCAAGCGGACGGCACGGCTTGCTGTAGGGCAGGTAAAAGAATGTATGTCAGGCAAGCGTCCGACGCCGGTTTCAATGCTTTCGCTGCGAGCTGCAGCGCACAGCAAAGAGCCGTTTCGAGATCAAAACTTTCATCCGACGCCACAAGATCGCCACATTCGTCATCTAAATAAAATCGCGTATGTCTATGCTGATCGAGCGGTCGCAGAAAGAGGTCGTGCTGGCGCTTGGCGCGCGCAATGAGCATGCCTTGTCGAGGAATGGTCACGAGCGCGATGAGCTGCGTGCGCGTGCTGAACGCGCGATCGCCCGCGCCGTCGCTGCGCGCGGTGTGTGGCGCGCGCGGTGGCGCACGTGCCAGATCGCGTGGGTGCTTGGATGGTTGGCTCTTTGCCTGTTTTTGGAGAACTACGACGCGCGGGCGCGCTATCAGCAGCGCGTTCGTCTAAAACAGCGTGAAGAAGCGCGCCGTCGGGGAGCGGTTTCAAGATTGCAATTTTGGAGCCGCGATCTCGGGGCGCGCGCGCGCGATCTTCTGATTCGCGCTGCGCGCGCCGTTTTGTTCGGCGCGCGCAGCGCTTCGCCGGGCGGAGAAGCGCGCCTGGTCAAACAAGCTCGATGGTTCAAACAGCAGCTTATCCGCCTCGGGCCGACCTTCATCAAAATCGGGCAAGCGCTCGCCACGCGCGCCGATTTGCTCCCGCTCGCCTACATCCGCGAACTCGAGACGCTTCAGGATCAAGTGCCGCCGTTTGCAGTCGAACAAGCTCGAGCGACGTTGGAAGGCGAATTGGGTCGCGGCGTGGAGGAGGCTTTCGCCGAAGTCGAATGGACGCCTATCGCTGCCGCTTCGCTCGGTCAGGTTCATCGCGCCAAGCTTCATACGGGCGAAGATGTCGCTGTCAAAATTCAACGCCCGCATCTCGAAGAGACGGTCAGTTTCGACATCGCCGTGTTGCGGCGCGTGGTCGCGTTTCTCGCGCGCCATCCGCAACTGAACGAGAACGCTGACTGGAGCGGCATGCTCGATGAATTCACGGAAACCATCTTCGAAGAGATGGATTACGTGCGCGAGGCGCAGAATGCGGATCGTTTCCGCGAGAACTTTCAAACGTGGCGAGCCGTCCACGTCCCGAAGATCTATTGGACGCACACGACCACGCGAGTTCTGACCATGGAATTCATCCGCGGGACCAAGGTCACCGATCTCGAAGCGTTGCGCGCGCGGCGCATCTCGCCGGTCAAAGTCAATCGCTTGCTGGTGCGAACTTACCTCAAGCAGTTGCTCGAAGATGGCTTTTTTCATGCCGATCCGCATCCCGGCAATTTGCTCGTCATGGACGACGGGCGGCTGGCTTTCTTCGATTTCGGCATGGTCGGCAGGATCACGCCACATTTGCAGAGTTTGATGGTTGATGCCTTCTTTCATGTCATCAACCGCGAGGTGCACGCGTTAGCCGACGATCTTTTCAAACTGAATTTCCTCAAGCCCGGATTCGATCCGGAGTTCGTGCGTCCGGTGATCGAGAAGCTCTTCGAAAAACATCTTGAACTGAAGCTCGGCGAAGTCAATTTCAAAGAGCTGACCTATGAGCTGGCCGATGTCGTTTACGCTTATCCGTTTCGTTTGCCAGCCAACTTCACTTATATCATGCGCGCTTTGATGACGCTTGAAGGCATCGGCTTGATCACCGATCCGGAGTTCAACTTCTTCGATACGGCGCGCCCTTACGCTAAACGATTGGTCCTGCAACGCGAAGGGCGCCAACTGCGTCGGACGCTGGCGGCCAAAATCTTGGGGCGCAACGGCAACGAGCCGATGGATTGGGGCCGCATTTGGAAGCTGACGAAGTGGGCGGCGAGAGCTTATCTCGAAAGCTAGCCCCTCGCAATTGTTCTGGGATGTGCAACGCTTTTCAGACGAACGTCGTTAATCACGCCTTTTCAAAGCGTCATGTTCGCTCATTCGACTGCCGCGTTCAGTCGAAGCTCGAAGCGCTTCAGCGCGCTTCGAGCTCAACGAGCGCTGCCGCCTGAGGCAGTGCGTTGAGCCATTGTTCGAGCCGCGCGCGGAGCTCCTCTTGGGCGACGAAGCCGAAGATCTCATCCGGCAAGCGCAGGCGCACGGGAGTTGCCGTGGCGCCCATTTGCAGCGCGCGTTCAATCAACCACACATCTTCGTGTGAAAAGGCGATATCGGTCTCTCCGCGTTCCAATGCGTCGGCCAAGGCTAGCGCGCGATCACCAAGCTGGCTATCCGGCTCGGATTGAGCGAGCAGGCGAAGGGCTTCGGTCAAGTTGCTGCTGAGCGCGGCGAGCGCACGGCGGTAGGCAGCGCGTCCGGCTGCAACTAGCGTTTTGAGATCTTGGACGAAGCGCGCTTCTTCTTCCACGGCGCGCAGACGAAAACCGCACCAACAGCGCGGATGATGGCGCAGGATCTCACGCACCGGCCAACGGCAAGCGCGCGCGGCACGCGCGCGGTCGAGCAATCGAACAGCTTCGTCCGCGATCCACGCGCTTGCTTTGCTGAGGGGGCGAAGCGCTTCGAACTCGCGCCACTCTGGGCTGCGCAGCAGTTCTTCCAAGGCGCGCGGCCAAGCTTCATCTTCGCGCGTTCTGGCGTGAAGCGTCGCGTAGTATTCAACGTACTCGGCGTGAAACGTCTCCCAGAGCTCGACGAATTCCGCTGCCCAATCGGCATCGCCGAGGGCGAACGGATCGTCGCTCATGGTGAGCAGTTCGCCGCGAAGTTTTTCGATCTCTGGCACGTCGGTTCGTTCCGCTTCGCAAAGATAGGCTCGCACCCATCTCCACCGCTCCAAGCCGTCGAGCAGCCGGGCGAGATATTCGAGACGCCGACGGTCGCGCACGAAGCGGTGCATGTCGTCGGCGAAGCAATCGGCCATACGTTGCAAGCCTTCTTCAAGCGGCACGTGATCGGCTAGCGTCGCTTCGACTACTTCAGCGGCGCTGCCGAAACTGCGCTTGACGGCGGCGATCAGGTTCCACAGTCGCGTCGAAAGAGCGAAGTCCGGAAGGCGTTCGAGTCTGTGAAGCAAGGCTTCTTGTTGCCAGCGCTCCAACCATGCGGTCAAAGCGGCGCGTACCTGCTCGCGCGCCGCCGGGTCGGCGATGGAGGAAAGCTGTTCTTGCCCCGTGAGCACGCGCGCCCAGGCGGTTAACTCCTCGGCGCTGTGCATGATGCTCGCCGCGCGGGCCACGCCAATTACTTCTTCCCAACGCAGCGTGCGGTCAAGCGTGCGGCGCGTGATCCGATCACCGCTGGCTGTGATCAGTTCGATGCGCCGACTTGCGACCAGCGCCGCAAGTACGAGCCAACACGCTTCGCGCGACAGCCCTAACGGCGGACGACGGAGCACGCGAAAGGCATCTTCGACGGGGACGGTCGCCCCGTTGGCCGTCTCGACAAGCTGCATCACCTCTCTGGTCCATGGCGGCGCAAGCATTTCATCGCCCATGCCGAGCAAGTAGGTCTCGCCGCGTTTGGAGACCAATCCGAGCGGCTCGGCGAAGCGCTGGGCCAGTTTTTGCACTTGCGCGTCGTTCGGTTTGAATCCGCCGAACAGCCCTTCGATCAAGTTGGCTGCCTCCGTTTCGCCTAAGATCTCGGCGAAGATCGGATGTTGTGGGTAGAGCGTGGCGAAACGGTCGTCGAAAGCGAAGCGCAGAAGATCTTCGAACGAGGAGGCGGCCTTCGCTTGTTCGCTTAAGCGCATCGCTTCTCCGTTGATGTATAACGTCGCTTCGTCGAGGAAAGCGCGCGCCCAGATCCTCTCCGCTTGCGACGCGTGCGAAGCGAGCGATGCGCGCGCGGCGTCGCCGAAGCGCGCCGTCAACGAAGCATCGGTCTGCAGCGCAACGAGACGGCGAAAGACTTCCTCTTCTTCAGGCTTCGGCTGGTCCGGCTGCCAGATGGCATCGACGGCACAGGCGGAATGGGCTGGCGGAACCGAAGAAACGATTTGCGGCGACAGCACGCGAAGCTGCCAATCGAAACGGAGCGGATCGAGCGTCTCCTCTGGATTTGAAGCATCGGCGAGCCACCTCGCTTCGCCGCGTCGTCGTGTGCCGCGCCACACGAAATCGAGCACCGCGCGCTCCTCGTCCTCTTCAAAAGGCCAATCGGCGAAGCGGTTGCGCGCGATGCTGCGCCACAGCGCGGCAACAGCGGCGGGCGACATAGTGCGCGCTGCGTCAATCAAAGCTCGCTCGAAATCCTGCGAAGCGCCGATGCGAAAGCGATAGCGTCGGCGGTCGCCGTCTTGGTTCTGGTCCAGTAGATCGGTCGAAGCGAAACGTCGCAACGCTTCGCCGATGCGTTCGCTTGTGGTTTCCGGATGGTTTTCGTCGTGCAGAAGCAGTGCAGCGCACAGTTCGCGCTCATCGGCCCCGCGCCCGTCGAGCGAGAGGACGAAGAGCGCTTTGAGCAGGAGCTTGGCTTCCAACCGCTGCATCACGGGAAACTGCGCAGCGATGAACCTAGTCAATTCGTCGTAGGCGGCGAAGACTTCGTGCAATTCCTCGGAGCGCCGCAGCGATTGTTCGACGCGATCGAAAAGCTCATCCACCAAAACGAGCGACAGCGCCGGACGATTGGACGCGCGTTCGGTCGCCGAGGCGGCGAAGGGTAAGAAAGCGAAGTCTTGCGCGTACAGGCGAACGGAAGCGGCGACATCAGCGATGATCGGATGAAGCGGGTAGAGCGCGATGAAGCGTTGCTCACTCCAGCGAAAGCCGGGAAGTGCGGCCCGCAAGTTTAGGTAAAGTTCATGCAAAGCGGCACGCGCTTGTGGCGTTTTGCGCAGCACGTGCGTTTCGGCGATGCGGTAGAGGTGTTCGGGGTCGAGGTAGTCGATCTGAAAAGTGCCAGCGAGGACGACGTTGGCCCCGCTCGCATCGGCGATGTCGTCGTCGAGCGCGAGCGCGATGAAAAGGTTGCTGTTCTCCGCCGCTTGCGCCATACGACTCAAAATCGGGCCGTCGTTGCGCCCGACGCGCCGAGCGCGCTCGGCCGCGGTGTCGATCAAGAGGATCAACACCGCGTCGGGCACGTGCGCGCAGGCGGCGCTAACTAGACTTTCCGGTTCCATCTCGAAAGAGCCGCCGAAAGTCTCGCTGAGCGCTACGGCGACCTCTTCGAGCAGCGTGGGGCGCGTTCCGCGGCGCACACGCACGAGGACGTAACGGCGGTTCATCAATCGCCGGGCGCTGGTCGCAACGTGTGCGTCTTCAGTGCGCGCGCGCAGCTCTGGGTGCGCTGCCAACGCGCCAAAAACGGCCAGCGTATGACTTTTGCCGACGCCGCGCACGCCAGCCAATGCCCGCGCTGCACCGCGCCCGCGCGGCAGGTCGGCGAGCACATCGAGCCAACGGGCGAGAAGATCCGAGGTCGCATCCGTGAAACGGTAGGCAGCGAGTGTGCGCATCGGGTCCGAAGCGAAATCGCGGAGCTCTTCGACGCGCTGCGCTTCGACGAAATCCTTGATCTTTTCTTGAACGCGCTTCATCTTTCAGGGTACGTATCGGTCGGCTTTTCCAGTGAGGTGGGTCCAGTGGGGCAAGACCTTTTCGACTCTACCACGTTCGCGCAACCGGCGTCCATCCCCAGAAAGCGGCCCGAATCGTTCTTCGGAAAAACCGTCTCGGCTTCATCTCGACGAAGAGCCGAAAGCCGCTTCCCCAGCGGCGCGTTGAACCGAGGAGGTCGTCTGCCCCTTCGAGATAGATGACTCCCTGGGTTCAAATTGCAGCCAGTTGCCACCTTGTTGGTCTCGGAGGTGCCCTTCGACGCCATCCGATCACGCGGCATTTTTCGGCGAGACCGAGCGATTCTGATTTCATCTTGACCTCGGTTGCTCGGCCTTGGCTGCGGTTTCGCTGAGCCGCAGTCGAAGCTGTTTTCGGGCCGGGAATTGGCCTATAATTAGGCTGCGACGCCGAGGTTTGGCTGCAACCAAACGAGCCGGTCTGGGCATCCAAGACAACGCGCTGAACTCCTTTCAAGCGAAAGGTTTCATAGTTGGGCGTCGGAGAAGGCGATGCGCATCGAGCGCATCTGGTGAGCGTTTCTTCCCTGAAACCATCGGAGACGAACAATGACTTCGCGCAAACTCTCCCGCACGATCTTCGCCATCGGGTTGATTTCCGCTCTTTGGATGGGTTCGCTCCCGACGATCGCGCAGCAAACCCAGCCGTCGTCGCCACCTGCCACACAGCAGCCATCTCAGCAATCATCACCGCCCACAGCAGCGAATTCTCAAGCGGCGCAGCAGCCGCCGAGCAAATCGAGCGCGGCTGCGCCGAGGAGCGAAACCAGACAGCGTCCGCTGTCGAGCAAAGAAGATCCGCGCCTTGTCGGCAAGCGCAAGATCAACAGCGGCATCTTCGCCAAGATGAGCGGTTCGTTGGAGAGCGAAGTTAGGCTCGGCAGGCAGCTTGCCGCCGAGGTCGATCGCCAAGCGAAGTTCATTGATGATCCCGTCATCACGGAGTACGTCAATCGCGTCGGGCAGAACCTCGTCCTTCACTCGGACGCCAAAGTGCCTTTCACGATCAAGGTGATCGACTCGGACGAAGTCAACGCTTTTGCGCTGCCCGGCGGGTTCTTCTACGTCAACAAGGGGTTGATTCTGGCCGCAGACAACGAAGCCGAACTCGCCGGCGTGATGGCGCATGAGATCGCGCACGTCGCCGCGCGCCACTCGATGGAGCAGCTAGCCAAAGCGCGACTGGCCGAAATCGGTCTGATCGCCGGCATCTTTCTCGGGATCCCGCCAATCGCTTACGATGTGGCCAACATCAGCTTGGGCCTCGGTTTCTTGAAGTTCAGTCGCGGAGCGGAAGAGGAAGCCGATCGTTTAGGCGCGCAGTACTTGTGGGCTGCCGGATATGATCCCAGCGGGTTGGCGACCATGTTCGAGAAACTGGCGGCCAAAGACAAAAAGAAGCCGGGCACGATCTCGCGTTTGTTCTCAACCCATCCGCCTTCCGCAGAGCGTTTGCAAGAAGTGCGTGAGTTGGTTGCGCGCTTCCCTGAGCGTGAAGAGTACGTCGTCAATACCTCGGAGTTTCAGCGCGTCAAGGCTCGGTTGCTGCGCCTATCGAACGCGCGCGCGTCCACCGCTGGCGACATCGGCGACAAAGAAGGTTCCGGTCGCCCGACGTTGAAGCGGCGGCAGCCGACCACCGATGACGGCACGCAAAGCGGCACGGACAACAAAACCGAAAAGAAGGAGCCGCCGCAACTGAAGCGACGCGTTCCGCCAGCGGATCCGAACGCGCCGCAACCCAACACGCCTTGAAAGGCCGACGTACAAGTCGAAGCCAGAAGAGCGCGGTTCGACTTGGATGCCTTTCAGTGCAGGGCCGTCTGTTTCTCGCTCGGTTGAAGATCGGGCGCTTTCGCGCGACGCGAAGGCGCCCGTTTTTCACGGCGGAAAACCGCGATCGGCAGTCGAACCGTCTCTGTCGTTTTGACATCGCCATGCGTGCTCTGTTAGCGTCGCGGACGACGGAGAGGAAAAGATGCTCTACCGCTGGGTGCTCCGGCCTCTTCTGTTTCGGTTAGATTCTGAGACGGCGCACGATTTGGCTCTCGCGACGTTGTCGCGCCTTCCGGCAGCGCTGATTCGAACATCTTCGCGTTATGACGAGCTGACGTGGGGCCGGCTTGAACGGTTTGGATTGGAGTTCAAAAACCCGATCGGCCTCGCCGCCGGTTTCGACAAAAACGGCGTCGCGGCGCGACAGTGGGACGCGCTCGGTTTCGGTTTCATCGAACTGGGCACGGTCACGCGCTATCCACAACCAGGCAACCCTCGCCCGCGTCTCTTCCGTTTGCCCGAAGATCGCGCGCTCATCAACCGTGCGGGGTTCAATAACCAAGGAGCACATCTTCTCGCTGCGCGCCTTGCTCGGGCGCGCCCGTCGTGCGTTGTCGGCGTAAACATCGGGAAAAGCCGCAGCGCGCCGTTGGAAGCGGCGCTCGATGATTACTTGGTGAGTTTCGAAGTAGTCTTCCCATACGCCGACTACATCGCCGTCAACGTCAGTTCGCCGAACACGCCCGGATTGCGCGCTTTGCAGCGCGCAGAACTGTTGAGCGAATTGCTCGGCGCGCTGCAAGATCGCAACCGCGAGCTGGCTGAAGCGCGCGGAATCGAGCCGAAGCCGCTGCTCGTCAAGATCGCGCCGGATCTCAATGACGAAGAGCTGGCGACGGTTGCCGAAGTGGTCCAGCGACAGGCGGTCGCTGGAATCATCGCGACGAATACAACGACGCGCCGAGATCTCATCCGGCGCGCCACGCCAAAGAGAATTGAAGGCGTCGGCGAGGGCGGCCTGAGCGGCGCCCCACTCAAACCGCTCTCCACATACGTGATCGCTAAGCTCTACCAGCTAACGCGCGGAGCAACGACGATCATCGGCGTCGGCGGCGTCTTCACCGCCGAGGATGCTTGGGAAAAGATCAGCGCTGGGGCCTCGCTCGTGCAACTTTACACCGGCTTGGTGTACGAAGGCATCGGCATCGTGCACCGGATCAACGCGGGGTTGCACGCAATTCTCGCGCGGCGCGGATTCAACTCGCTCGATGCCGCCGTAGGCTGCCGCGCCGCTGAAATTTGCGCCAGCGATGCACGCCCGAAGACCCTGTCGAATTGACGCCTTACAAAGACGGCATAGCGCCCGCCTTTGACCGAAGGCTTGATTTCAGCGGCGCAAAGCTTTCAAGGCGAAACGGGAAAGCTCAACTCGGCGGCGCGGATCTCGTGCCTCCAAAGCTCGCGCCCCTTTTGGTCCAGCGTGCGCAACGTCAGTTTGCGGTCCTTGGCCGGGCCAGAGACTTCGATCATGCCGAAATTTCGCGTCCCGTTGGTCACCCAAGTTCCGGGCACGCGTGCCGAATTGTTCGCTTCACGTTCGATGCGGCTCCCGCCCGAGGTGAGCGGACTCGAAGTGAAGTCGTAGAGCGGATAAAGCCCCGGTTCGATGCGCTTGATTAGTTCCGTGTGGTGCCGATCGCCGGAGAGAAAGAGGACGCCCGAAATGCGCGCCGTGCGGATGAAATCGAAAAGTCGCTTCTGTTCTTCTGGGTAGTTCCCGAAAGCTTCGAAGAAGGTGAGCGGATTGAGCATCTGATTGCCGGCGACGATGATCTTGAATGTCGCATCGCTCGAACGAAGCGCCTCCATCAGCCAGCGCATCTGTGCGGGGCCGAACATCGCCTTCTCCGGTTCGGGCGGCATCTTGTTGGGCGAACGGTGGAAACGGTCATCGAGCAAGAAGAACTCAACATCGCCCCACTCGAAGCTGGTGAACACGCCCGGCGTCTCCACGGTGCCGTAGGACGGATTGGCCCAGTAATCTTTGAAGACGCGCAAGCTCCATTCACGCCCCCGAAAACTGCGATCCGAATCGTTCGGGCCGTAATCGTGGTCGTCCCAAGTGGCGTAGTGGTGGACGGAGGCAAGCAACGGTTGCAGTTCGGGTAGCGCCCGCGTGTGCGCGTAGCGGTAACGCATGGCCGCTTCGTTCAGCCAATCGGCTTCGCGGTAGTAAACGTTGTCGCCGAGCCAAATCATGAAATCGGGCTTTTGCGCAGCGATGGCCTGAAATATCTCGTAGCCGGCCCCATAGGGCGGGCCAGGACGGTCGAACGGCGGGTCGTTGATGTAAGCGCAGGAGCCGAAGGCGAATTTGAACGTTGGCGGGTCAGTGCGCCAGCGCCACATCGGTTGCGTTTGAAATGAAGTCTCGTATGGCAATGACAATCGTTCGCCGTCGAGATAGACTTCGTAATCGTAACGCGTGCCGAAGGCGAGCGCAGAGAGGCGAAAGCGCGCGATGTGGTCGCTCGTTGCGCTCGTCTTGACGATTTCGCTCAGCCGCGCTGTTTCGGGTTGACCTCGCTTCCAGAAACGTACCTGCGCCGTGCATGGGTGTTTGGTCTGGAGCCAAATGATCACCTCGGTCATCTCGCTGTAACCGAGCATCGGCCCTGAGCGTAAGCAGTCGTGCGCGCGGGCGTGAACGCCAAGGAGGAGCGAGGTTAAACAAACGAAAAGCGCTTTTGCGATCAGTCTGTTGCTCATCGTGGTTTGGCAAAGGGATCGGTCATAAAATACACTTACACTCGCTTTGAAGAAAGGGATGAGAGACCTCGCCGCGCGGAATTAACAGACTGTTCACGCGCCTGTAAGTCCGGTTTAACTTTGGAGCCATAACCTCTACAGGCAACGGCTTGATGAACGTCCGAACCCGTGAATCAAAGATTCAATTCCGTTTAGGAGAAAATCTTATGGCTTTCCGTTTTTTGCGGATCGGTCTTGTTTGCGTCTCATTCTTGTCTTTATTCGCGCAGGTTCCGCGCGCGCATGCACAAGCGCAAGCGAGCGCGGGGCAGATCACCGGGCAGGTGCTCGACACGCAGGGCGGTGCTATCGCCAACGCGAGCGTCAAAGCGGTCAACAAACAGACTGGCCTTGCGCGCACGGTCGTCACAAACGCCGATGGGCTTTACACCATCCCAGCGCTTCCGCCTGGCAATTACGCCGTCACGGCAGAGGCTCCCAATTTCTCGCCGTCGACGGTCGAAGATGTCGTCGTCAACGTTGGCCGCACCTCCGATGTCAACTTTGCGCTCGGCGCGGGCAGCGTACAAGAGACCGTGACGGTGACGGCGCAGGCGTTGCAGACGACGCGCAACGAAGCGGACGCTTTTGTGAGCGAGACGCAGATCGAAAATCTGCCGATCAATGGGCGTCGCTTTCAAGACTTTGTGACGCTGACGCCGACAGCGCAGGTCGATCCTGATCGCGGCCAGATTTCGCTGAGTGGGCAGCGCGGCGTCAACGGTTACGTGCAGATCGATGGGTCAGACTATACACAACCGTTTTTCGGCGGCATACGCGGCGGCGAGCGCTCCAATTCAGCCTTCACGATCCCGCAAGAGTCGATCCGCGAGTTTCAGGTTGTGCCTGCCGGGTACGCAGCGGAATTCGGGCGTTCCACCGGCGGCATTGTCAACGCCGTGACCAAAAGCGGGACGAACGAGCTTCGCGGTTCGGCCTTCTACCTTTTGCGGCATCGCGAAGCAGCTTCCAGCAACGAATTCTTTCGCGCCGTTGAGTCCAGTCCGCAGCTACAAGGGCGCAAGGTCACACCGGTCCCGACGCAGCAACAGTTCGGCGGTTCGATTGGCGGTCCGTTGCGCCAAGACCGCGCCTTCTTCTTCTTCGCCTACGAGCAGCAGTTGATCGACAATCCGCGCGAGGTCTTCTTCCCCGCGCTCGGGTTGGTTACGCCGACGCCGGAGACGCGCGAGGCATATGATCTTTTTAGCTCTTTGCAGACGAGGTTCATTCAGACCAACGATGCGATCGCCGGCTTGGGGCGATTGGACTTTCAGCTCAACGCGCAGAATCGCCTCTCGATCCGCTATAACTACAGTCAGAACAAAGCGCTCAACGCGGCAGCGACGGGCGAAGCGTTGAGTCCGTTGACCAGTTTCGCGTTATCGAGCAACGGCACGGAGCGCGACCGCACGAACACGGGCGTCGTTCAACTGGACACGATCTTCGGACCGAGCACGCTCAACGAGTTCCGGTTCCAATTTTCGCGCGAGGATCGTCCGCGTTTGAGCAACTCCAGCTCGCCCGGTGTGCAAACCGCCGTGGGGACTTTCGGCACGCGGTCTTTCTTTCCCACCACGCAATACGATACGCGCATCGGCGTGGCGAATAACCTCTCCTACATCGTCGGCAATCATACGACCAAGTTCGGCGGCGACTTCACCTATACGAAGGTCTTTCAGGATTTCGCCTTCAACCGTTTCGGCGTCTTCAACATCGGCGGCGCTTTGGGGTCAGCCAGCACGCCCGCTGGGGTTAACGCGATTCTCGAGATCCTTTCGCGCAACGGGACGCGGACCGATTCCGCCGGCAGGACGCTCAACCGGTTTGATCCGATCAGCACTACCTCGGATCGTTCGCGCGATGTGACTTATTCGCGGCAGATCGGCAATGGGCTGGCTGAGTATTACGTCGTCGAGTTCGCTATGTTCGCCCAAGATTCATGGCGCGTTCGGCCTAACTTCACGCTCAACTACGGTTTGCGCTACGAAGCGCAGGTTAATCCGCAACCTCCGGTCAACAACGAATCGCTCTACTTGCGCGTGCGTGACATCGTTTATCCGAACGGACGGCGTCTAGATCCGGCCTACATCCCCGATAGCGACAAGCAGTTTGCGCCGCGAGTCGGGTTCGCGTGGGATCCTTTCGGCAAATCGCGCACCGTGGTGCGCGGCTTCGGCGGCATATACTACGCTCGTTCGCCCTTCTTGCTGATCGCTGGACCGATGAACAATTTCCGCCTACCGCCCGGAGACCTTTCGGTCACGCTGCCGATTAGATTGTCCATTCCGCTGAGCGACCCGCGGTACAATCAGTTCAGCACCGTTTACGACCAATTGAAACTGGTCGGCATCGACCTCAACCAGTTTTCGCTCGGCAATCTGCCGATCATCACGCCTGAGACGGTGCAGCGCATCTCGACGGCGCTCATTGCGGCGGGCGTGCTTGCTGGGGCACCGGATCCGTTTGCCGGCGCTTCGCCCTTGGTCGTTGCGCCTGATTTTCGTAATCCCCGCTCGTATCAGTTTGGCGCTGGCATTGAGCACGAGATCGTCAACGGCTGGACGATTGGCGCCGACTACACTCAAGTCAATGCCGTCTATCTGCAGCGCAATCGAGACGTCAACCTCTTCGCGCCGACGGTTCAGCCAGGCGATCCGGCGCAGCGCCCGGTCTATAGCGGCACGCGGCCGGTTTCATCGCTGTTCCGCATTCTCGTGCGCGAATCCACGGCGCGCTCGCTCTATCAAGCGTTGGTCGTGCGAACCACTTATCGCGGGCGACGCGCGCAATTCAGCGCCTTCTACACGCTCTCGCGCGCTCTATCCGACGATGATAATGAGCGCAGCGCGACGGGAATCTTCTACGATGACTCCTTCAACTTGAAGCCTGAATACAACTATTCGGCGCTCGACCGCCGCCACCAATTCGTCGCTAGCCCGGTCGTCTTCCTCCCGTTCGGTTTCGAGGTGTCGAGCGCCATAAGATTACGTTCAGCCATTCCGATTGATGCGCGTGTCGGGTCGGATCTGAACAACGACACGGTGAACAACGATCGGCCCTATAGCGCGCCGGGAGTGCCTTTCAAGCGGAACGCTTTTCGCAATCGTCCCGTTTACGACGTAGATCTGCGTTTGCAAAAATCGTTCGGCTTGGGCGAAACGCGCCGATTAGTTCTTTCAGCCGAGCTGTTCAACCTCTTCAACATCGTCAATCTACAGTACACGGGAACGGCGGCGACTTATTGCGCCGACACGCGAGACCGTAGTTGTGGCTTGAATGGCGCGACCAATCCAAACTTCCTTCGCGCGCGCGACGCCAACGGCAACTATCTGTTGAGCAACGTCACTGCGCTGCCGCCCTCCGGATTGCCGCGGCAGTTACAAGTGGGCGTGCGGTTGCAGTTCTAGATGCTCGGAAAGCGAGCTTCAATCTCTGTGTCAGCGCGCTTCCCCGCGAGCCTTGTATCCAAGGGGGAGCGCGCTGAGAGCTTGCGCTGGACGTCTTTTGTCAGATACCCGA
>NZ_PSLQ01000045.1:0-28490 GCF_040289685.1 Pyrinomonas sp. | reverse complement strand
GGGAGTAGTGGCCGTGTGGCGCGGCCCGCGGTCGTGTCATACCACTTGGGATGGCACGGCGTCGCTGAACCGAAGAGCAGGGATAAAGAGCGCGCGTGCATCCGCTTGAGGATGTCCCTCAATTAATTGAGGGGAGGACGTCACGCGTCGCTCCTTCGCATCTCACGACGATGACGCCTGAATGCTCCGGCGCTGATGTGATTTGAGTTCGCACGCAATCATTTAAATCAACCTAGTCAATGGGAGGAGTGTACAATGCGGGAGAACCGAACCTTGTTGCAATTGGTGGCGGTCACGTTGAGCTCGACGCTGATTGCCGCCGCATCATTCGCCATTCCACAATCTGGTGGGACCACGGTCACCATTCCCGAAGGGACCGAATTTGAAGTCGTCACCACCGAAGAGATCTCGAGCAAAGCGGCTGTCGAAGGCGATCCGTTGACTTTCAAGGTCGCTGAGGATGTCGTCGTAAACGGCCACGTCGTGATCCCCAAGGATACGATCGTCAAAGGCTCCGTCACCAGCGCGGAGAAGAGCGGCAGACTGGGCAAAGGCGGCAAGCTGAGCATCCGAGTCGAATCGACGACAACGGTTGACGGGCAAAAGCTGCGGCTTCGCGCTTCGCGCGGGAGAACCGGCGACGATAAAACCGGGACGACCGTCGCGCTCGCCGTCCTTTTCGGTCCATTAGGATTGCTGAAGAAAGGCAAAGACGCCAAGATCAAACCGGGAACGCGCATCAAAGTCTATACGGACGAAGAGAAGGTCGTGCGCGTCAGCGCGTAGCTTCACTAAACGATGCGCCTTTGACGACGACCAACCAGTCGAGCCTTTTTTACGAAGGCGGTAGAGACTCATCTTTCTAGAAGTCTCTACCGCCTTTTTTCAAGCGCCCGATCCGAATTCGCGCACCTTGACGGCATTGAGTTCGCCGACGATCTCTTTGAGGCGCGCCGCTAATGCTTCGATCTTCTCGATGCGCTCGCGGTATTTCGCCGGAATGTCCTCTGCGCGCAACAGCAGTTGTGCCTGACCGATGATGCCGGCAAGCGGGTTGTTGATGTTGTGCCGAACTTTAGCGACGATGCGATTGATTTCGGCGAGCTGCTCATCACGCTCCTTGATGAGTGCGCACAACCGCTCAATTTCAAGCTCGGCGCTCCGCGCTGAATCCGACATAGGTCTGCCCTCCAAAAAGACGGGCTTTGCATTCCATCGCAGATATGCAGTCAAGCAAGGCGAGGGTTATCGCATCGCTGCCGATGAATGCGGATCTGTCTTGTTGCCTGTCAGTGTCCTCCCGCTCTCAGGCAAGCGAGATCATCGGTGATGATACTCCTCTTTCATTCTCTGCGAAAGGATTCCAGTTCGCGTCTTCAAAGCGCATGGGTGAGGGTCTGAATCAGGGTCGCAGCGACTTGAGGACCTTACGAGCAGCGCCTTTCGGACGCTTCATGCGACGCAAGCTAGCGATTTCCCTACATGTCGCTTGCGAACGAAAGAGCAGGGGCGGCTCATCGCAAGGATGGAAGAGCGGATTTGACAACGGGCGAGGCGGCCCGTAAATTATATCTGCGGGTTGTTGGGAGGTCGTCTAATGGTAAGACTCCAGACTCTGGATCTGGCTATCTAGGTTCGAGTCCTAGCCTCCCAGCCAATATCTCATCCGATGGCGCTCCTGTTAAAGGGCGCCATTTTCGTTTGACTTTTCAGTGACTTTTCAGCGGTCGTCTTTCGCCGATCGCCTCATCGCAAAGACCGTAGCACGCGGCAAAGCGTCATCTGAACCCTTTGATCGCCGCGCCTATTCGCTCTCTTGCGACGAGTCAAGGGATCGCGCTCATCATGGCGAGGTCGCGCTCGCTGCGCGAAAACATAAGGAGTTGGGACTCGCTGCTTTCATTTCGAGGCCCAACTCCTGCTCTTTTACGGGAAACTGGTGGCCAGGGACGGAATCGAACCGCCGACACACGGATTTTCAGTCCGTTGCTCTACCAACTGAGCTACCTGGCCTTGAAGTTTTTAGAGTATAGCGACAAAACAGGTTGCGCGTCAAATATTGAGTTGGCACGGCTCGCCAGGCGGACCGCAGCGAGCGCCGACCGTCCCTACTTCGATCATCAAGGGCGGAAGCAGCTCCTTCATGCGCCAAAAGCATCGCGCGCCGCGATGGAAGAAGCGACACGAGAAACGTCCTTGAAGCTCAATGAAAGGGGGAAAACATGTTACGCTTGGTCCTTGCGCGAGCCGACCGCATCTGCCTTGGGAGTTCAACGAGAGCACGAGCCAGAGGCCGATCATTGCCTTTTCTTACCGTGGCAGGTATAAGCGGCGTCGAGCCGTTCAACCAGAGCTGCAAGCAAAGGGCTGATCGTCGGCGATCAAGATCGGTTTTCGATTTGAGCCTTCTCTTCTGGAGAAAGCTTGATAGGCGTCTTGCGCCGGTTCTCATCAACGGCGACGTAAACCACCTCGGCCTCGGTGACGCGCACGCGCTCGCCAAGTCCGGTCAAGCGTTCGGCCTCCACCGTCACGCGCACTGTGATCGAAGTCGTCCCGATGCGCACCGTCTCGGCGTAGAAGCTGACCAAGTCGCCCACGAAGACCGGATGGTGGAAGATGACTTCGCGCATTGCGACGGTGACGAACCGTTCCATGCGCGTTTGCCGATGGGCCTCGATCGCTCCGGCAATATCGATGTAACTCAAGATGATGCCGCCGAAGATCGTCCCTTGAGAGTTGGTGTCGCGCGGAAGCAGAGTGATTCTGATTGCCGGTTCGGAATTTTCCATCTTTATCGATCTCGGTCTCTTCATTCTTCCAAAGAGCGCGCGTCGCGAAGAGCTTCAGTGCGGCGCGCACACAACAGCTCCGAGCTTGGCGGGGAAACGCCTTTCGTGTCAAGCTCACGGGGGGAACGGCCAACCGCCTGTGCCCTGGAGTTCATCAAAGGGATGCGCTTTCTTCAAGTTAAACCGATGATGAGAACCAACTTCTCTCTAGCCGCGGCCCTTCTTCTGACGCTGCTGCCGAGCATCGCCTGGTCGCAACAGTCGGCCGCCCTGCGCTTCGACGTGACGAACTACCGTATTGAAGCGGAGCTCTCGCCGGCGACGCACCTGTTGCGTGCGCGGGGCGAAGTGACCTTCGTCCCGCAAGAGCCGACTCGTACCGTGACTTTCGAACTCAACGGCTCGCTCAAGGTCGAACGCGTCGAACTGGTCGGACAGCAAGCGCCCGTTGCGACGCCTCAACCGACGCCGCCCAGTGGGCGGCGCAGCGCAAGGACACGTCTTCCGGCAGCGGTAACGCCAACGCCCACCCAGTCGCTTAACTTCGTGCAAGACCCCGTGGGCGCTGAAACGATCGGACCGAACGTCCGCATCGATCTCGGCGCCGTTTTCCCGGCAGGACAGCCCGTGACGCTGCGTTTCGTTTGGAGCGGGCCGCTGATCACGCCGGAGGGCGGTCCCATCCCGACAAAGCGCTTAGCTTACGTCGGCTCCGAAGTGAGCTATTTGATGTACGCCGCGCGTTGGTTCCCGTTCCACGATTACGCTGCCGATCGCGCAACAGCTGAGATCACCGTCACGGTGCCGACCGGCTTTGAGGTCGCCGGTTCAGGCGACGAACCGCCGACGCGGCAGGTCGCCGATGGGGTCGTTCGTTACCGCTTCGTCCACCGCCAGCCCGCGCTCATCGGCAACATCGCTGCCGGACCATACCTCGTCCGCAACTTGCGCTACGGCAACTACGAGTTGCAGTTCTACGTCCAGCCGCAGAACGAATCGCGCATCGCCCCTTTCGCCGAAGAGATCGGTCGGGCGTTGCAATTCTACACAGAGCAATATGGGCAACCCAATTTCGGCGGGCGTTACGTAGTGGCGCAAACCGATGACGAGACGTTGGAGGCTTATAGCGGTCCTGGCATGCTCTTCCTCTCGTCGCGGTTCTTCGATTCGCCGCGTCAAGTCGCCGTCGAGCGACTTCAACGCGAGGTCGCTTACCAATGGTGGGGACATACGGTCGGATTGAAGTCATTCGATGATGCTTGGATCTCGCAAGGGCTGGCCGAATGGAGCGCCTTCGCGCTGCGCGAGAAGACGTTGACGGGCGCCGCCTTGGAAGCGGCGCAGCGTGACCTTCTCGAACGCGCGCTGCTCTTCGAACAATCGGCTTCTATCCTGCGTGCTCCTTCGACGCTCGACGATCAATCGGCAGCTTACCGCTCTGTGATCTTCTACAAGGGGGCGATGGTCTTCCGCATGCTGCGCGAAACGCTTGGCAAAGAACGCTTCGATCAGCTTCTGCGGACTTTCCTCGACCGGTACCGCGGGCGCAACGCTTCCATCGATGATTTCGAGAAGCTGGCCAGCGAGATCGCCGGGACGAACATGCGCTATTTCTTCGCTCGTTGGGTCGAGAGTACAGGCGTGCCGGAATTCTCCGCCGATTACCAGATTATCCGCACGCGCGCGGGGAAGTTCCGCACACGCGGAACTGTGCGCGAGAACTTTGACAACCTACGCCTGCCGGTTGAACTGCTGCTACGCTATGAAGGCGGTACCGAGACCAAAACCGTCTTCATCGAGGACAAAAGCGATGATTTCGATTTCGAGACGACCGGCCAACCGATCGAGGTCATCATCGATCCCAACAACAAGATCTTGCGCACGTCGGAGGAGCTGCGCATTGCCGTCGCAGCGCGGCGCGGCATCGAACTCTACCGCGAAGGGCAATACGCCGAAGCGCAGAACCAACTCGAGGAAGCGCTCAAACTCGATCGTTCAAACTCCTGGATCTATTACCACCTCGGCTTGATCTTTCTCGAACAACGCAACTACGATCGCGCTATCGAAAACTTCCGCGCAGCCCTTTCAGGCAACCTCAAACCGTCGTGGGTCGAAGTCTGGTCGCGCATCAAACTCGGCAACGCATACGATGCCAAAGGTGACCGAGATCGCGCCGTCAACGAATACAATCTCGCGCTCAAAACAGGCGACAACTACGACAACGCGCAAACGGTCGCCCGCCAGTATTTAGCTACGCCTTACGATCCGCGCGCCGCGCAGGCGCAACAAGGGCCGCGAGGTGGTTAAGCCCGTCCTTCGCGCGCGACGAAGGCGTAGGACTGCAAAACGAGGCGGCAGTTAGGTTTTATTGAAACGACGCCCTTTTTGAAGTCAGATCGGAGATTTTCGGGTTCGCAAAGAGCGCGCTTGCGTCAGTCGAGGCTGAAGGGAGTCTTCATTCGGAGGGGACGCCGACGATAGCGATGCGATGTCGGTCAGCGAGATCCAACATCTCCTCGCGGTCGAACATCAAGGTCTTTCCCGCCGTCAAACAAAGGCAAGTCGCGCCAGCTTCGATCATCGCCTCGATTGTGGCGCGTCCAACGACGGGCACGTCGAACCGCATGTCTTGGTGGGGCTTGGCCACCTTCACCACCGTCAAACGCCCATGCGCCAACGCGCCAGCCCGTTTGATCACAGCATCGGTCCCTTCCATGGCCTCGATGGCGACACAGGCGCGCGCGCGCACGACGATGGTTTGACCTAGATCCAAGCGCGCTATCTCGCGCGCGATCTCCAGACCGTACTCGATGTCCGCGCGCTCGCGTTCATCCGGTGCGCGTCGCGTCATGCTGCCCGCAGAAGCCAAGCGGTCGCGTATGAAGAGCGTCGAATCGACCAGTTCGATCCCTTCTCTTGCCAGTTCATCAGCTACCGCTCCGATGAGCGCATCCGTATTGCGGCGCGGCAAACGCAACAACAGTTTGATCATTTTCGCATCCGGGATGGCATTGCTGAAGATCTGTACGTGTTTGACTTGGCCGGCCATGATGGCGCGCGCGACGCCTTCGGACTTGAAGAAGCGGATCAATTTGCCGAGTTGACCGACGCTGACCCACATCAGCCGCCGGGCGACGCGCTCGATTTGCGGATCGGTCTCTTCGCGAATCGCCGCTACCGCCAGTTCAACGCCGGCGCGGCGCGCCCCCTCGATCACGAGAAACGGGAAGCGTCCGTTGCCAGCGATCAAACCGTACTGCACCGACCGGGGATCTGTCGCTTCGCCGCTCATCTGGCTTGAAAGTCGCTTCATGCGACGAATCGAACGTCGCTGTTGGCGGGTCGGCGCCGCGTTCGATCTGCCGCGATCAAACTCATTTCGTGATGCCTCTTTGCGAAGTCTCAATGAAACGGATCAACTCGTGCACCTCGGCGCAGGGTCCGGCATCGCGTCGCATGGCTTCGAGCGCTTGCGTCGTATTGAGCCGCGACGACAGCAGCAGGTGAAAAGCGTGACCGAGGGCGCGAATCGTCTCCAGCGGATAACCTCGGCGTTTCATCCCCGTCAAGTTCAGTCCGTAACAACGCGCCCGGTTGCCGACGGTTAAGGCAAACGGCAAGGCATCTTTAACCACCACCGAATAACCGCCGATGTAGGCTTCGCGTCCGACGCGACAGAATTGGTGCACGCCCGAATAGGCGCCGATGTTCGCACCATCTTCCACCACGACGTGCCCGGCGAGCGTTGCGCCGTTGGCCATGATCACGCCGCGCCCCAAACGGCAATCGTGGGCCACGTGCGCTTGCGCCATGAGCAAACAATCGTCGCCGATTTCGGTCACCATGCCGCCCCCTTCGGTGCCGCGATGAATGGTGACGAACTCGCGTATGCGCACGCGCTGCCCGATGCGCGTCTCCGACGGTTCGCCGCGATACTTCAGATCTTGCGAGGCCAAGCCGATGGAAGCGAACGGATAGACGTGCGTGCCGTCGCCGATGGTGGTTCGCCCGTCGAGGACGATGTGCGATTCCAGTCGCACGCCGTCGCCGAGTCGGACCTCGTCGCCGACGATGACGTAAGGGCCGATGAAACAAGCGCGTCCGATCTCCGCCCGCGGGCTGACGACCGCCGTTGGATGGATGAAAGTTGCCGCGCGCGCACGGCGCGAACGGCTCTGCGATGAACTGGTCGAAGCGCTCATGCGTTCAAAGCCGAATCACGATCGGCGACCACGCTCATGATCTCCGCTTCGGCGACGAGCTTGCCGTCGACCTTGGCCTCGCCGCGCATCCGCTGGACGCGCGAACCGACGCGCAACGCCGTCACTTCCAAGATGAGCGTATCACCCGGAAAGACCGGACGACGGAAGCGGGCGTTGTTGATGCCACTGAAGAGCACGAGCTTTTGGTCGCGATCTGCGATCTCGCGTAGGGCGAGAATGGCTCCAACCTGCGCCAACGCTTCGATGACGAGAACGCCTGGCATGACGGGCGCTCCCGGAAAATGGCCTTGAAAGAAAGGCTCGCCCATCGACACCTGCTTGATGCCGACGATGCGCTCGCGCGGGACTAACTCGACGATGCGATCGACCAGCAGGAACGGGTAGCGATGCGGCAAGAGCTCTTGAATGGCGCGCGCGTCGAGAACGGTCTCCATAACGGTGCGTCCGCGCGAAGAGGGGGGTTAGCGTGACGCCCCTCTTCGCGCTCAAACTCCGATCAACGTGATGGGGCAGTGGAAGCGGTGGCGGCTCGCCGGTTGTATTCGGCGATGAAATCTCTGGTGATGTCCATCGAGTTGTTGGTGACGAAGATAACGCCCGGCACTTTGCTCGCATCGATGATCATCGAGATGCCGCGCTGCTTGGCGTAGGCGTCAAGGAACTTGGCGATGTCGTCGTAGATCGGTGCGACCACCTCTTGCAAACGCTTGTTGTAAGCGATTTGCGCGTCCTCGCGCTTGCGTTCGATCTCGCGTTGGAGCTGCTCAGCCTGCTCGCGCTTCTGCTGTTGCGCGCGCGGATCTTGCACTGCGGCCGTCTTGTTCAGTTCGTCGATCAGTTGTTGGTAACGTTGCTGCAAAGTTTGCAACTCGGTGCGCCGCGGTTCAAACTCGCGATCAACGCCCTTGATGGCGCTCACCAGCCGTGCGATCCCCTGCTTTTCGTCGTCGAAGACCTCCGTATAGATGATCACGATCTTGCCTTCGGCGTTTCCTCCGCCGGAAGCTGCCGGAGCGGCCGGTCGCCCCGGTTGCGGTTGCTGCTGCGCCCAAGCGGGCACGATGGCTGTGGCCACGACGGCCGCCGCCAAGAAGATGATGCGTAGAACTTTCATGTCTCTCCTCTGTGATGCTCCTCAAAGAGTTTGGTTTCTCGATTGAATCTCTCGTTCTGGCGTTCCCCTAGAAAGTCCGCCCGATGCTGAAGCGGAAAGCGCGCCCCGGATAAAGAAGCGGAACGCCGTTCAATTCGCGCCGCGCGTTCGGGTTGAAAGCGTAGATCAAACGGAACGGAACGTTGACCACCGGGATCTGCACGCGCAGCTCTAATCCGACGCTCGACCGAAAGTCGCCGAAATTGGAGAAAGCGCTTTGCGATAAACGCACCACCGTGTTGGTCTGCGCTTCACCGCGCAAGAAGACGGCGCGCAGTCCTGGAGGCAAGCCCGTTTGCGGATCGGGTTGGCCAGCGTTTACGGCATCTTGAAACTCTTGTTTGGTGAGCAACCGCTCGTTGTTGGCGACAAAAGCCAATCCGCCAGCAGTCAACACGGTCGCTAGATTCGGGTTCCGCGTCGCGGCCAGCGAAGTCAACGAAACGCCCAGCGTTCCGGGCAGAAAAGGCGTATCGGCCAAAAAGTTGCTCGTGATGAATTGATCGCGCCCTTTGCGCAAGTTGAAAGCCGAACCGATATCGGCAAAGGCCGCTAGACTGACTGGCCCAAAGAGCGGGATGCGATATTCGAAGTTCCCCAAAAGCTGCGTGTCGGCTCCGACGTACTGAAAGCTACGCGCAACCAACGGCGAGTTCCCGCTCGGCCCCGTAAAGAGGCCGAGACTGGCGAATTGTTGCAACTCCGGAATGGGTTGTGGATTGCCCGTAGCGTTGGACGCCACCACGACGTTGCGCGAAGTCACGTAAGTGTCCAGCGGCGCAAGCGGGCTGATGGAACGCACGTTGTAGCCGCGAATGGTGAACTCATCGCCGAGGAAGAACCGCTCGTAGATCGGCACGCCATCGACGAAAGCGAGCGAGTTGGCGTTGCGCACGGCTGGCGTCACGGAGAAGCTGCCGATGTGCCCGGTCAAAATGCGGAAGGCGAAGACCTCTGGCTTCTGCCCGCGTCCTTTGCGTCGCACAGGGATGTATTGCGTGTAAGAGGCGAGCGGCTGGTAGGTGCGCACATCTCCGCCCAAGCCCGAAAAGCCGAGCGAAAAGGAGATCTGCTTACCGTTGGTCGGATCGACGCCGTTGCTGTTGGCGAAATCGCGCGTGTCGTAAACGAACGTCGGCGTGATGCGGCTCGCCACGATATCCGGTTGCGAGTAGAGCACTGGGATCGCCCGTCGCGGATCCTGTTGATTGACGGGCGGCTCTTTGATGCTGGTGCGCGAGATCGAGTACGACAAGCCGATGCGCGAAAAGGTCGTGAAGCGACGCTTCCGGTAGAACTCCGATAGCGGCGCGCTGACGAAAAGGCTTCCGCCCGTGGTATTTTGCGTAAAAAGGTTCTCTTCGCCCGTGTTGATGAAGTCGAAGATCGACCCGATCACGCCGCGCACGGCATCCGGATTCTGCGAAAAGATCGTCCCCTCGCCGAAGAACTTGAGCGAGTAGTTGAAAAGCGAGAAGCCAGCTGTGATCGGGCGATTGCGCACGTACGGTTCGGTGAAAGAGAAGAGGAAAGAGCGCTGCCGATTTCCAGCGGCCAACTGAAACGAGAGCGATTCGCCGCGCCCGAAAAGATTATTGGTCGAATACTCCAAGCCGAAGAACGAGCCGCCGATTCCGGACACGCCGCCGTTGAACGAAATCTGCTGTCGGCCACGCTCGTTCACCTTGACGTTGATATCAACATATCCCTCTTCTTCGTTGGTCCGCAGATCGGCATCTTTGTCCTTGTCGATCGGGTCGAAAAAGCCCAGTTGGTTGAGGCGGACGATGGAGTATTCGAAGAGCGACTGGTTGTAAACATCGCCCTCGTTGAGCAGGAACTCACGCCTGAGCACGTAATCGCGCGTGAAAGTGTTGCCCAAAAACTCCAACCGACGCAGCGTGAACTGCCGTCCTTCCGTGATCTTGATGGTGAAATCGGCGATGCCTTCGTTCGGATTCTGCGGGTTGTCGCGGAAAGAGGGTTCGAGTTCGGCTTCGTACTGCAAGAAACCTTGCGTCCCGTACACCCGCTTGAGATCTTCGTAGATCGCTTTGCCGATGCGCTCGCCATTGGCGATGTCGCCTTTGTTCAAGCCGATGACGTTTTGGATGTACTGCTCGGAAAGGATCGAGTTGCCCTCGATCTTGATGTCGCCGATGCGATAGATCTTGCCTTCGACCACGGGGATGGTGACGCGCAGCGCATCATCGGTCGAAGAAAGAAGCGGCAAAGGGATGAAGAAGCCCGTTGTCCGGCGTCCGATGCCCTCGACGCGCGGTTCTCCGGTGCGGGCTTGCAAGTACCCTTTCGACCGCATGTAGAGTTCAACGCGCCGCCGGTCCTCATCCAGTTTGCGCGTATCGAGAATGTCTTGGCCGCGAAAGCGCGAGATAAGGCCGCTCTGTTTGACGTACTTCATTTGCGACCGCAATTCGCCGTCTTTGAAGACCCGGTTGCCGACGAAGTCTATCTCGACGACGCGCACGCGCTCGCCTTGATTGACGACGAAGGTGACAGCGGTGGAAGTGGCCGAAACCTCTTCGGTCTTGACCTCGACGGTGGCGTTCGGATAACCGCGCGCCGCCAGCAACTCCTTGATGATCCGCGTGGCGTTGCGCACCTTGACCGGATCGTAGATCGACTCCTTGGAGACACCGACGCGCGCTTCGCGGAAAGCCTTGAGCACGTCAGCCTCGGTGATGGCCTTCAAACCCTCGAACTGTAGATCGCGGATGATGGGCAACTCTTTGACTTCGAAGATCACCTCGACGCCGCCGCGCGGCCCATCTTGCACAAGGACGCGCGAGGCCGTTTTATCGAACCAACCGAGCGCCATGATGGCTTGAAAATCGCGCTGCACCTGCTGCTCGTTGTACGGGTCGCCCGGTCGCGTCTGCACGTAGTAGCGGATGGCATCTTCGCTGATGCGCCGATTGCCTTGCACGTCAACCGCTTCGACGAGCCGCTGCTGTTGCTGAGGCGCCGAGGCCATTTCGACCGTCGGAGCCCAGAACACGCCGCCGATGACGGCCAATGCGACGAGGCGAGCCAACCAAGCTATGCGCAAAATTTGCATGGGTTTTCCTCTGACCGTGTTTCCTCCAGCTCCGAAGAGCGGAAAGGCTTTTCGATTCCCCCCGGACTCCTTCGCGCGTTCGGCGTCGGGGAAACGAAGCGCACACGGGAAGCTTCGCCGTTTGATTCCGACGGACAGGTCCGCCGTTGCCAGACAACTTCCGGCAAAGCGGCGCATTATACCGAGAAATAGCCTGCAAAAGCAAAAACGCCCGTTCCTTGGTCCCTCCCTCCCGCGCGAGCGCGTTCTGGGTCCCGACCGGGGCGTCTTCAAGCTTTAAAGGCAAGCGGCGATGCTGCTCAGCGAATCAGCAAGGCATCGCCCGGCTCTTCGACTTCTGCCGGACGGTAGCTCAAGCTGTCGCCTTCGACATAGACTTCGACCATGTTGGTCCCGCTCAGCGCCCCTTGAATAATCGCTTCGCTGATCGGATCTTCGACGTACTTTTGCAGCGCGCGGCGCAAGGGGCGCGCACCATAGGATCGGTCGGAACAGGTCTTGGCGACGATCCAGCGCTTGGCTTCGTCCGTCAGGCGCACTTCGAGTCCGCGCCGCGCGAGCGTCTTGTTCAATTGGCCGACCTGTAAACCGACGATCTCCAACAGTTCTTCGTCGTTGAGCGGATCGAAGATGATGATCTCGTCCAAACGATTGATGAACTCAGGATTGAAAGTCTGGCGCACGGCCGACATCACCATCTCTTCCATCTTCTCGCGCGTCGCATCGGCTGAAGCTTGAAAACCGAGCGTTCCGCGCTTTTGGATGAAACGCGCGCCGATGTTCGACGTCATGATGATGATCGTGTTCTTGAAATCGACCGTGTTGCCGAGCGAATCGGTCAAAATGCCGTCCTCGAAGACCTGCAACAGGATGTTGAATAGGTCCGGGTGGGCTTTTTCGATCTCGTCGAAGAGGACGACCGAATAAGGCGAGCGTTTAATTCGCTCGGTCAATTGCCCTCCCTCTTCGTGTCCGACGTAGCCGGGCGGGCTGCCGATCAGCTTGGAGACGGCGTGCTTCTCCATGAACTCGGACATATCGAAGCGGATCATGGCTCGCTCGGAGCCGAACAGGAACTCAGCCAGCGATCGCGCAACTTCGGTCTTGCCGACGCCCGTCGGTCCTAGGAAGAGGAACGATCCGACGGGACGGTTTGGATTCTTCAGTCCAGCGCGCGAACGGCGTATCGCGCGCGCCAACGCCGAAATGGCCGACCGTTGTGCCACGACGCGCCGATGCAATTCCTCTTCGATGCGCAGAAGCTTCTGCGACTCTTCCTCTTTGAGCGACGTGATAGGGATGCCAGTCCAGCGCGCGATCACCTCTTCGACGTCGTCTTTGGTCACCTCGACTGGAAGCAGCATATCGTCTTCAGCGGTGAAGCGGGCGCCGAAATCAGCGAAGAAGCTCGGTCCATCGTAGAGCGAGCCAGCCCTCTCGCGCCGCGCGCGAAGTTTGACGCGCGCTCCGGCTTCGTCGATGACGTCAATGGCCTTGTCTGGCAGAAAACGGTCCGGGATGTAACGGTTCGATTGATAGACGGCGGCCTCCAACGCCTCGTGCGTGTAACGCACCTCGTGAAAAGCTTCGTACCGCTCGCGCAGCCCTTCAAGGATGCGAATGGCCTCTTCTTCGGTCGGAGGCGGAACCTTGACGGCTTGAAAGCGCCGTTCGAGCGAACGATCGCGCTCGATCGACTTACGAAACTCGGCTGGCGTGGTCGCGCCGATGCACTGGATCTCGCCGCGCGAGAGCGCTGGCTTCAAGATATTGGCGGCATCGAGCGAACCTTCGGCGCTGCCTGCCCCGACAAGCGTGTGAAGTTCGTCGATGAAGACGATGTACTGCGGGTTCTCGATCAGTTCCCGCATGATCTGTTTGAGCCGCTCTTCAAACTGACCGCGATACTTCGTACCGGCGACGATCAGCGAAAGGTCGAGCGACAGAATGCGTTTGTTCTCCAGAAAAGGCGGGATCTCGCCGCGCACGATCCGTTGTGCCAACCCTTCGACGATGGCCGTCTTGCCGACGCCCGGTTCGCCGATTAGAACCGGATTGTTCTTCGTCCGGCGGCAAAGGATCTGCACGACACGCTCGATTTCGGCTTCGCGCCCGACCAGCGGATCAAGCCGGTCATTCATCGCGTCTTCGGTCAAGTCGCGCGAAAATTCGGCCAGATGCGGCGTGTCTTTCTTTTGTGCGGCGCGCGGGTCTGAACCGTGCGAACGCGCCAGTTCTTCGCGCACAGCGCTGACGCGCAACCCGCGTTCGTGAAGGATTTCGGCGGCAAGCGAACGTTCGTCGCGCAGCAGGCCCAAGAGCAGGTGCTCCGTTCCGATGTGCTTGTGGCCGAGCCGTTCGGACTCTTCGTGCGCGTAGATCAGTACGCGCTTGGTATCGGGCGCTAGCGGTAGTTCGACGCTGGTCGAGATCTTCTCGCGCATCATCGTTCGCGCTTCGATGTCGCGACGGATCGCCTCGACCGACATCTGCGTGCGCGCCAGAAAACGCTGCGTCAACCCTTTGTCCTCGCGCAACAGTCCGAGCAACAGGTGTTCCGGTTCAATGGCCGGGGCGCCGAACTGCGCCGCTTCGTACCGTGCAAAGAAAATGACTCGTCGCGCCTTTTCCGTATAGCGTTCAAACATGAAACCTACCGCCCAGAATCAAAACGTTTCGCTTCTCCTATGACCGCGGTTCGCCTCATCGCGTCCCTTTTTGCTCGGAGATTATAACTCAACACCGCACCTTCCGAAAGAGGCAAAGCGCTTCCAACCTCGCCCCGCCGACGCTCGAGGCGCGAAGAACGAGCCGACGTCCCTCAAAAAACGCATCACCATCGCGTAGAACGTCGAATCATCCCGCCTTCGATGAACAACGCGCGATCGCACCGTTGCGCCACCTGTTCGTTGTGCGTGACGATCAACGCCGTCGTTCGATGTTCGCGGCAAAGCGCGATCAGCAGTTCCACCACGTCCGCCGCCGTTTGCGGATCGAGGTTGCCCGTCGGCTCATCGGCGAGCAACAACGATGGCGTCGAGATCAAAGCGCGCGCGATGGCCGCACGTTGCTGTTCGCCTGCCGACAACCGAACGACGGAGTGTGCGCTGCGGTCGCTCAACCCGACCCGTGCGAGCAACCGCCCGGCTCGCTCTTGAGCTTCCCGCCTCGACCGCCGCGCGATGAGCAACGGCAGCGCGACGTTCTCCAGCGTTGTCAGATCGGGCAACAAGCGGTGTGCTTGAAAGACGAGCGCAAGGCTCTCTCTTCGCCACCGCGCGAGCGTCGCCTCGTCGGCGCGCGTGACATCGAAGCGATGAAAGACGATCTCGCCAGCGTCGGCCTGTTCGATTCCGGCGATCAAGTGAAGCAGGGTCGTCTTTCCAGCCCCGGAAGCCCCCATAATGGCAACGATCTCGCCCTCATTCACGAAGAAGCTCGCACGTCGCAACACGTCAACCGAACCCTTCATCGGATGGCGAAAGCTTTTGCACAAGTCGCGCACGACGAGCGCTGCGCCACCGTCCTCGACCGGTTCAATCCGATTCGCGATCCTTTCCGCTTCCGTTGACGACAAAGCTGCGCTGGAGTTTTCCATCCCTTCCTTTTTTGAATGCACCGCTTCTCACGCGACGCCACCTTTTATTCGTTCCGCAGCACCTCCGCCGGGCGGCGACTTTGCGCGCTGCGTGCCGGACCGACCGAAGCCCCCAGACAGATGATCAAAGCCACTACAGATGCCGCAAACACGTCCAACGTGTGCGGATGAAGTTGGACTGCGCTGATCGAGTAGACATCGGCGGGAAGACGGATCAGACCGAAGCGGTTGCCGAGCGCGCACGCGCCCAAACCGCCCGCCGCGCCAAGCGCAACGCCGAAGCAACCGATGAGCAGACCTTGTGCGATGAAGATCACATGGATGCTCGCTGTGCTTGCGCCCATGACGCGCAACATGGCGATCTCGGCGCGACGTTCGGCGACCGTCAACGAAAGCGCGGCGAAGACGTTGGTCGCCGCGACGCCGATCAACAAAGCGATGAGCAGCGCGACCAATCGCCGTTCCAAGGCGAGCGCCGTGAAGAACGGGCGGTTCGCTTCTTGCCAGGTGACCGCGGAAAAATCCGGACCGAGCGTGCGGCGAACCTCATCTTCCACCGCCGCAACGTCGAAAGGGTCAGCTACTTCGAGGCCGATGACCGTGGGCGTGCCGGTCCATTCGATGGCCGCGTTCAACGGCACGTACGCCCAAGAGGCATCGTACTCAAACAGGCCCGAACGAAAGATGCCGACCACGCGCGCCGTCACCATCCGCGGCTCAAGTCCGTCCAGCGTTCCGCCGCGTGCAACGATCAAAGACACTGCGTCCCCCACCTGCGCGCCGATCCTTTCAGCCAACTTCTCGCCGACGATGATTGGCGTCGGCTCGCGCTCTTGGTGAAAAGCGGTCAAAGACCCAACGACGAGCGCCGGGTCTTCAGCCTCGAACTCCGTCTTTGCATCGAGCGCGCGCAAAACGGCGGGCGAAATCGCTTCCCGGCCTTCCACGAGCGCGCCGACGTAGGCGGTCGCATGCGCATGTCGCACGCCTGGTAACGTCTGCAGACGGGCGACCAAAGCGCGCCAATCGTTGATAGCACCACCATCGTTTCGCATCAACGTGAGGTGATCGGCGCTGCGCAAGATCTTTTCGCGCACCGCATCGCGAAAGCCGTTCGCCAACGCGAGGGCGAAGATGAGCGCGCCGACGCCCGTGGCGATGCCGAACGTAGCGATGCGCGTCACCCACCGCGCCGCTTTTCGACCGCGCGGCGCGCGCAAGAAACGCCATGCCAAAAACAGTTCGTAAGGCATCATCGCCCGAAGCGCCTCGCCGCGATTTTGCGATGCCGACCGGAGCCTTCACCCGGCTTCACAATCCGAGGAGCTTGCGCACGCGCTCGAACCGCGCGCGTCGCCGTTCGCTTCGATTCTCCGGCAGCAAACGCCACAACTCCGGATCGTCGCGTGCGCTCGCATCGTCTGGCGGACGGATTTCGAAGATCGTCTCCGACACGCGACGAAAGCGAAAGCGCTCTTGCAAACCGACCAGCGCGCGCGTCTCTTCTTCTTGCCAACCGCGCGTTGCCCAAAGGCGCGGATCGACGTCGAGGAAAACGCGCTTGCCCTCGCTCAAGCGTTGCGCGATCAACTCCGGAAGGTGCGGTCCAGGCCAGCCGCCGCCCGTGCCAATCGTTTCCCATTCTCCCAAGCCGACGCCGCGCCAAAAGTTGACGCTGACGGTCTGCCCACCAGCCATCACCACTGCATCCGACGGCAGCAACGCGAGCCTCTTCTTGTACTCACCGGTGAGCGCATGCGCGGCGAGCGTCGGCCACGTGTAAGCATAAACCGCCAGTCCAATCGCTGCCGTGACGAGCGAAACCAGCGCCGCGGCGCGCGCGAAAGCGCGTCGTTCGTCTTGCGCCTTGTCTCGCCAGCATCGCCAGAGATAGTCGCCGACGAGCGGTGCAAGCGCCGGCAGTCCTGTCAGGAGGTAGCGTCCGTTGAGGACCAAGCTGTAGTGCGCAACCAGCGCGAGGTTGGCGACCAAACCGATCAATGCCGCAACGAGCAACGGCGAGAAACCGCGTCGCCACGCGCGCGCAAGCGCGCACGGCAGAACCACCAAGACCACTGGCGCGGCGATGAAGAAATAGGCCAAAAGCGCGCGCAAGTTGCCGATCGAGATCGGATGCCGAGCCGATTCCGCTTGCGCCGCTCGGAACCACTCCAACCACCAAGCGCGATAGTCGCCGAGATCGAGCGCGAAGAGCAAAGCGAACGGGCCGAAAGCGCAGAGCAGAAAGATCGCTGCAGCCAACGCGGTGGTCTTCCCTTCCACGCCGCGCCAACGCCAGCCGCTAGCCAACGGCATGAACACAAGCCACGGCGCATAGAGCAAAGAGGCTTCGCGCATGTTTGCGCTCAACCCAAGCAGCGCCGCGCCCGCAAGCACGAGAAAGCGCCGCCGTTGCTGCAATCCGCGCAGGTGGACCACCAAAGCCGTCGCCAACAGAAAGATGGCCGGGATTTCGGTCATCGCCTGCCCGCTGTAAATGATGAAAAACGGCGACAGGCCGACGAGCAGGGCGGCAATCGTCGCCGCTTCCGCTGAACGGGTCAACTCTTTTGCCAAAGCCCAACAAGCGACGACTGCGATCGGACTCTGCACGACGACAACGTACTTGAAGAGCAAGTAGGCTTGTTCTCTAGGAAGTTCGACGAACGCTTGCGCTAGGCGCCAGAGCAGATGATTGAAGAAGATGAAGAGCATGCGCCCGAGCAGCATCGAAGAGGGACGGCCTTCGAGCGCCAACACCGTGTAATCGAGCGCATCCCAATCGCCGGCAAACGGATCGACGAAGACGAGCGCTAGGCCGCAGACCAAAGCCGCCACGGGCAACCACCAGCGCCACGCGCGCAGCAAGCCGAACGGATGCGCCACATCTAGATGTTTACGGCTGTTTTCCATCGGGCGCAAGCGCTTCGATGAGCCCCGCATCCATCGAATCTTCGGCCCGTTTGACCATGGTCAAGCGGTTGCCGCGTTCGTTGTAGCTCGCTTCATCCATGATGTTGAAGATCAAAAGCACGCCGCGTCCGCTTGGTTTGAAGAGGTTGGCCGGATCGCGCGGATCGGGGACGCTCCCGACATCAAATCCTTCGCCTTCATCCTCGATGGTAAAGCGCGCTTCCTTGGGCGTCAGCTCCGCCGTGATGCGCACGATCTTGTTCGGATCGTTCTTGTTGCCGTGAATGATGGCATTGGCGATGGCTTCATCGAGCGCGACGAACAGATTGGAGCTTTCCGGTTTGACGATGCCGAGCTTGATGATTCGCTCCATCAAGTAGTTGAGCACGCCGTTCATCAACTTCAGGTCGCTCGGCAACTCGAACTCGATCCGTTCACGAACGTAAGGGAGCAGCTTCGCCTCCTCGATGAAGCGGAGCTTGTAAGATAAAGTCTTCTCTACGATCTGCTGCAGCTCTTCGGGATCGTAAGGACGACGCAAGTAGTTGGCTGCGCCCATTCTGAACGCTTTGATGATGCCCGGCGAAGGCGTCTCCGAAGTTGAAACGACGACGGGGATCAACAGGCGCTTCTGCTTCAATTCGCTCAACAACTGCATTCCGGCAGCGCCGTCTTCGACCAAGTCGCTGATGACGAGATCGAAATCCGCCAAGTCCTCGCGCGCCAATGCCTCATCGCCGCTGCCGACGGCGACGACTTCGTGCCCCAGTTCGGCGAGCGCGCCTTCAAGCGTGCGCCGAAGTTCATCGTTGCCATCGACGATGAGAATGCGTCTTTTTCCCATCGAATGGGCCTCGTCGACTTAAAAATCGGGAGAGGACCGTTCTTCGTCCTATACGATCAGAAAGCCTCGCAGGTTCACATCTTATCATTCGCAACCAGGTCAAAGCCAACCACAAGGAGGACGCTCGCCAACGCGCCCCGTCGTAGAGCCTCTTCCGCTTCAAACGGGAGGTCGGTCTGCGCTGCGACGCCGACGCGGCGCGATGAGCGCCGTCGCCAGCGCAAAGTTTTTTCGCTTTATGAAGAAGTTTCTGCTAGACTAACGCGCTGCTGAACATGCAACCGAGTTCGACGCTGTCGGTCGGCTCTGACCGACGCGAACAAGAGCGCCTCGCGCGCGTCTATAAATTCGCCGATCTCGCGCGCTACTCGCCGCGCGAGCGGTTGATGATACGCATCGCCGATCTTCTCTTCTACGCGCTCATTCGTCTGATCGGCAGCACGGTGCGTTACACGGTCGAAGGGTGGGAGAACTGGCAAGTGGCTGCGCGCGCAGGCGCGCCAATCTACGTCTTTTGGCACAACCGCATCTTTTTGGCGACGCACTTTTGGCAACGACGCGGCATCGTCGTGATGACCTCGCAAAGCCGCGATGGCGAATACATCGCCCGTTTCATCCAGCGTTTCGGTTACGGTGCGGCGCGCGGATCAAGCACGCGCGGCGGAGTGGGCGCATTGGTCGAAATGGTCCGCCTCGTGCGACATGGCATCCCAACGGCGTTCACCGTTGATGGCCCGCGCGGGCCGCGCTATGTCGCCAAAATGGGAGCGGTGATGCTGGCGAAAAAGACTGGCCAGCCGCTCCTTCCCTTCACCATCGAAGCGGCGCGACACGTCGAGCTTCCGAGTTGGGATCGGTTCCAAATTCCGCTACCATGGACGCGCGCAACCGTGCGCATCGCGCCGCCGATCCACGTTCCAGCGGACGCCGACGATGCGCTATTGGAGGTCAAGCGCGATGAGCTACAACGCGCGCTGGACCGAATCAGCGGCATGCAACGATGAACTCGCAAAGGGGTGCACCAT
Organism: Pyrinomonas sp.; assembly: GCF_040289685.1. NCBI lineage: Bacteria > Pseudomonadati > Acidobacteriota > Blastocatellia > Blastocatellales > Pyrinomonadaceae > Pyrinomonas > Pyrinomonas sp. Next base: position 8,863 of record NZ_PSLQ01000045.1, on the reverse strand, counting down.
GATCAACATCGAACGGATGAAGAGGACTTTTCTCGACCTCGTGCAGATCGACAGCCACTCACGGCGGGAAGGGGAGATCGCCGCCTATCTCAAACGGCGCTGCGAAGAGATGGGCGCACAAGTCGAAACGGACGACGCTGGCGAAAAGATCGGCGGCGAAACCGGCAATCTGATCGCGCGCTTCCGCGGCACAGTTTCAGACGCCCCGCCCTTCCTCTTCAGTTCACATATGGACACGGTCACGCCCGGCGAAGGTGTGCGCCCCATCGTCGAAGGCGACATCATCCGTTCCGATGGGCGGACCATCCTCGGCAGCGACGACAAATCGGGCATCGCCGTCATCCTCGAAACCGTTCAAACCTTGCGCGAACAAGCGATCCCACATCCCGACATCGAAGTGGTCTTTTCGATTTGCGAAGAGATCGGATTGCTCGGAGCCAAACACCTCGACGAAAAGCGCTTGCGCGCGCGCGTCGGCATCGTCTTCGACGCTGAAGATCCGAACGAGATCTTCACGCGCGGGCCATCAGCTAACCGCATAGAGTTTCGCATTCACGGCCTTGAAGCGCACGCCGGCATCGCGCCCGAACAAGGCATTTCGGCCATCAAGATCGCCGCCGAAGCCATCGCCGCCATGCGACTCGGGCGCATAGATGCGGAGACGACGGCGAACATCGGGCAGATCGAAGGCGGGCGCGCGACCAACATCATCCCGAATCTCGTCACGCTCAAGGGCGAAGCGCGCTCGCTCGATGAACGTAAGCTCGAAGAGCAAACGCGCCACATGATCGAGTGCGTGCGTCGCGCTGCGGAGCCATACGCCATCACGCTCGATGGCAAAACGGTGCGCGCGCGCGTCGAAGAGGAGGTCGAACGCAGCTATCCAGCGCTCAACGTACCGGAGGATTCTCGCCTGGTCCAATTGATCAAGCGCGCGGCGGAACGGCTCGGACGCCAAGCGAAAACCGTCTCGTCGGGCGGCGGGTCAGATGCCAACTTCCTGTGTAGCAAAGGCATCGAGTGCGTCGTTGTCGGCACGGGGATGCGCGCCATTCACACGGTCAATGAGTGGATTGACATCAAAGAGATGCGCGCGGCGGCTGAACTCGCCATCGAAGTCATCCGCCTACACGTTGCGCGCGCCTGAGCGCCATGAGACTCGAAGGCAAAACGGCTGTCGTCACCGGCGGTGCCGTGCGCGTCGGGCGAGCCATCAGTCTGGCGCTCGCCGAAGCGGGCGCGCGCGTCGTCGTCGCCTACCATCGCTCCGAAGCAGCGGCTCACTCGCTCGTCGCCAAGATCGAACGCGACTTCGACACGCGCGCCATCGCCGTCCGCTGCGACGTAACGCGCGCCGATGATATCCGGGATCTTTTCGATGAAGCCGAGCGCGAGTTCGGCGCGGTCGAAGTGCTCGTCAACAACGCGGCGATCTTCGAACGCCATCCCGTGGAAGATTTGTCCGAAGCCGATCTCGTGCGCGCCTTCGACGTCAACTTGAAAGGCTCTTACCTCTGCGCGCTCGAAGCCGGGCGCCGTTTGAGAGCACGCAACGCTGCTGGCAAGATCATTCAAATCGCCGACGTCGCCGCGTTCGTCGCTTGGCCGTCCTACACGCCCTATTGCATTTCGAAAGCGGGCACGCTCATGCTCGTCAAATGTCTGGCCAAAGCCTTTGCGCCCAACGTACAGGTCAACGCCATCGCGCCAGGCCTCGTCCTCCCAGAAGAGGGCATCAGCGCCGAAATGATGCAGGCAGCGCTGGCACGCACGGTGATCAAACGTCCCGGCTCGCCCGAAGACGTCGCGCGCGCCGTGCTCTTTCTGATCGAGTCAGATTACATCACCGGCACGACGATCATCGTCGATGGCGGACGACATCTCGCGTGAGCGTTTGCCATCGAGCAGATTCGCGAAAAACTTCCGAACGCAGTTGACGAAGTGGTCAGCCTTGGATTCACGCTCAAAGGGAAGCGCGCTCGCTGAGATCGACCGAAGGATCGTGCCACTTATTGACACTCCCACGGCGCGCAGCGCGTGGGATTCACGGTTCGTCGCCACTTGCCCGCGATACGCAGGTCTTACAGCGGCTCCCCAAGCGTTTTGCGTCTCGGTATGCCCTACCGCGACGGGGATATGTTTTATCCCTTCGGCCCGGATGTTCTCTCGCCGCGTTCAGGTCCCGGTCATGCACCGCCCCACACTCGCAGGTCCAGAGCCTCAGTATAGCGCGCTTGCCTCCCACCCTGTTATGTGCCCCTGCGGGGCACGTGGGGGAGTCCATCTATCCCACCCCTGAAGGGGATGGGTTTTATAGCTCCCCCACACCCCCTCTTTTCTATAACCGCGGCGCGACGCCCGTACCGGGCGTGAAGGTTAGGCGTGTGAATCCCACGTGCTGCGAGCCGTGGGGTGTCAATCGGTCCGTAAGCTATTGGCTTGCGGACCATTTTCTTTTCCGGATAAACTCCCGTTACTAACTTGTTTTGAGTTCAACGCGGGGAGCTTCATTCGAGGTCACGCGTTGGCCCACAGAAAACGTGGTGCAAGAGAAGAAGGAGCCGGGGCCATCACATCATCAGGCGAAAGCGATTGACGAGCTTTGATATCGGCAAGGCGAGCGGGGCGCGCGACAAGAATTGCGGGGTCTTTTCTGAGAGATGGGCGAAACAGGTGACTCAATAAAGATGAGCATCGGAAACGAAGCGTCGCGTGAGGCTTCGGAGCGACCTCACCGCAGCGGTTTCGTCGCGCTCGTCGGGCGGCCCAACGCTGGAAAGTCCACGCTCTTGAATTACCTCGTTGGCGAGAAGATCGCCGCCGTCTCCGACAAACCGCAGACGACGCGCTATCAGATTCGCGGCATCATCACGCGCCCCGAAGGGCAGATCGTGCTCGTTGATACGCCGGGCATTCACCGCCCCGGCTATCTTTTGAACCGGCGTATGATGGCCGCCGTGATGGACGCGCTCGAAGGCGTCGATCTCGTCTTGTTGATCCGCGACGCGGCAACGGCGACGGGCAACGGCGACCGCTTCGCTCTTCAACTCGTCAAAGATGCCGGCAAGCCGTCCATTCTGCTGCTCAATAAGATCGACAAGCTCAAAGACAAATCGAAGCTTTTGCCGTTGATCGAGTGGTACAGCAAGCAGATGGATTGGCGCGCCATTGTCCCCATCTCGGCCTTGACCGGCGAAATGGTCGATACGCTCATCGGCGAGATCATCGCGAATCTGCCGGAAGGGCCGCCCATCTTCGACGCTGACGAATTGACCGATCAACCGTTGCGCATGATCGTCGCCGAGCTGGTGCGCGAAAAGATACTCGAACTGACCGGTGAAGAGATCCCTTACGTAACCGCTGTGGTCACTGAAAAGTTCGAGGAGAGCGAGCGTCTCGTGCGCATTCATTGCGCGATCTTCGTCGAACGGCCATCGCAAAAGGCGATCATCATCGGCAAAGGCGGCAAACGCTTGAAAGAGATCGGCACGCGCGCGCGACTTGAGATCGAAAAGTTGATCGGCAAACACGTCTACCTCGAACTCTTCGTCAAAGTTGAGGAAGATTGGCGCGACAAAGAGCACTTGCTTGACGAGCTGGGCGTGCGTGAACGCGCTCCATAGCTTTCAACTCACGCCCGCCGAGCAGACAATGGGCCATGAGATCGGATGAGATCGAAAAACCAACCGCGTGGTACGCGGTTGCGATCACCTGCCGCGAACGAGCCGCTGAAGCCGCCGAGCATGCCCTCTCCGAAGCGGGCGCGCTCGGGCTAGAAACACGCAGCTTGGCCGATGGACGGGTTCAAGTTGTTGGTTATTTTCCAACGCCGCCATCGGATGCGACGCTACGCGATGCGCTGGAAGAATCGCTACGCATACACGAGTGCGCTCCCGCCTGCATCGCTGAAGTACGCATCGAGAAGATCGCGGCGCGCGACTGGCTCGCTGAGTGGCGGCGACACTGGCAACCTGTGAGCGTCGGACGATTTCTGATCGCCCCTCCGTGGTGCGAAACGGGCGCGAGACCTGATCAACTGGTCATCCGCATTGAACCGGGCATGGCCTTCGGCACAGGCACACACGAAACCACGCGCCTTTGCTTGCACGCGATCGAACGCCACTTTCGCGGTGGGACGTTGCTCGATGTCGGCACGGGCACGGGTGTGCTAGCCATCGCTGCGGCGAAACTCCATCCGGAAGCGCACATCGAAGCTTGCGATCTCGATCCGCAAGCCATCTCGATCGCGCGCGTCAACGCCCAAGTCAACGGCGTCGCCGAGCGCATACGCTTCTACGTCGGCACCGTCGACGAGCGAACCCCTTCTGCCGCGTGCGTCGTCGCCAATTTGACGGCTGACGTTATTGATCCCATGCTGCCACTGCTGCTTGACGCATCATGCGAGCACTTGATCCTTTCCGGCATACTCGTCTCGCAAACCGAAACGATGCTTGCACGCTTGACGGAATTGGGCGCAACGCAACGCGAGATCATGATCGAAGGCGAGTGGGCCGCCATCGTCGCCTAGCACCAACGCTTCGCAACGCTCATCGCTAGCAGATGCTCGATGAGTGAACCAGCGAATCGTCCGTTGCCGTTTTGCTGCGCACATCGAAGCGATGCCAAATAAAGCGAGGAAAAGATGACTGATGGCTAAACACCGCTTCTACGCCCCACCTGAAGCCTTTTCGCCCGACGGCGCGACGGTCGAACTCGCGCCGGATGAGGCGCATCACCTGCGCGACGCTTTGCGCCTGAAGACGGGAGCGGAAGTCTTCGTCTTCGACGGTCAGGGGCGCGAGTTCCGCTGCATCGTCCGCAAGATCGACCGACGCGACGACGCCATCTCGCTCGATGTGGCAGAGAAAGTCGCGCCGCAACGTCCCGAATCGCCCCTTGACCTCACGCTCGCGCTCGCGCTTCTCAAAGGCGAAAAGTTCGATCTCGTCGTTCAAAAGGCGACTGAATTGGGAGCAACGCGCATCGTCCCGCTGATGACGAGGTTCGCCGACGTCAAGCTCTCGGACCAGCGCGCCGTCGAAAAACGCCTCGCGCGGTGGCAAAGGCTCGCCATCGAAGCGGCGAAACAGTGCGGACGCGCGCGCCTCCCAGCTCTTTTGCTTCCGATCGCTTTCAGCGATTTCGTCGAGAACGGATGGACCGAACTCGTCGCCGCGCGCACGGCGACGCAAACGATCATGTTCACCGAGCGCGATGGAGAGAGCCTGTTACAGGCAGTCGCTGCTTACATCCCATTGAAGCAGGCCATCGCCGTCGTCGGCCCTGAAGGCGGATGGGATGATGAAGAGATTCGACGCGCGCGGCACGCGGGTTGGCAGCTCGTCACGTTGGGCGGCAGAACGCTGCGTGCCGAAACGGCCGCCATCGTCGCCGTCACGCTCCTTGAACACCTTCACGGCGATCTGCGTTGAAGTCGCTCTTCCGCTCACGTCGAAACCGTTCTCTTAAAAGTTACGTCCGGCCGTCCGGCTTCAAAACATCTTTCCCTCGCAGACGTCGGCATTGAAGTGGGGCAACGGACTTTGACTAACGCCGCGACCAAGGCGCACAATAGCAGGAGAGATTGGAAGGAGCGATCATTATGGCCCTGACCAAAGAGGAAGCGATTAAAAGAGCGCGCGCCGATCTAGCTAAACGGCTCGGCATCAGCGAGAGCGAGATCACCGAAAGCAAGGTCGAACAGGTTGATTTTCCCGACCTCGCTCTCGGCGCACCCGAAGAGGACGAAATGAGCGGACAGATGATCACTTCCGGCTGGCGCATCGAACTAGCCGCGCACGGCCAGAGGTACGAATACCGGGCGGACAAAAACCAACTCCGGCTCTTCAACTTCAAAGGCGTGAACTATCGCGTCTGAGGCGCGAAACGGTCGCGGAGGTATCGAGCGATGAACCGAAAAACGTTTCCCATTCACCTGACGTTAGCCACGGTGCTCATTCTGCTGGCGGCTATTGCTGGGCAGATACGCCGAGAGTGGCAAGAACGAGAGAATCGGCTCGCGCGCCAAATGCCGACGCAAAAGATGGGCGAACTGATGCGCAAACGGGCCGAGGTGCTCGTTCGCTTTCGCCCCGACGTTGCGCCGCAAGAGATCGCGCGCATCTCATCGTTGCTACACGATAACATCGAAGACCGCATTGAATCCGTGCCCGGACTAGTCGTCATCGCCGACGAAGATGGCTTGGATGCCGAGCAGGTCGCAGATCAATACCGTTCGTTGAGCAACGTTGAATACGCCGAGCCAAACTACGTCATCAATCTCGAACCGGACCCGCAAAGCGCGACGGCGACGAAATTCACCATAGACTATTCGTTGCGACAAGCGGATGATCCGGATGAACCTGACGACGCCTTGTTCCCTGAACAATGGTCGCTCAAAAACAGCGGGCAACGCGGCGGAAAGATCGGAGCCGACATCTCGGCCTTGAGGGCATGGAGCAAGACGACCGGCAGTCAAGAGGTGGTCGTCGCCGTGCTCGATAGCGGCGTTGATTACCTGCACCCAGATCTGCTCAAAAACATCTGGGTACGCCCGCAGAACATAGCCGCTTATAACGATCCTGAGCTGGGCCAGATAGACGATAAGTTTGGCTACAACGCGATCAAAAACGACGGCGATCCCATGGATGACAACGGTCATGGAACGCACGTCGCGGGCATCATCGGCGCGGAAGGCAACAATCAGATCGGCATCGCGGGCATCAACTGGAATGTGCGCATCATGCCGCTGAAGTTCCTCTCATCTGGCGGCTTCGGTACGACCAAGGACGCCATCGAGTGTATCAACTACGCCATTGACCGCAAGCGCGCTGGCGTTCCCGTGCGCATCATCAACGCCAGTTGGGGATCGACGCGGCGCTCGCGTGCGCTCGAAGACGCTATTCGCCGCGCTGGCGAAGAGGGCATCTTGTTCGTCGCGGCTGCCGGCAACACGGGCAGCAACACGGACATCGTCCCGCACTACCCGGCGAGCTATCGTTTGCCCAACGTCATCAGCGTCGCGGCGCTTGACCGTCAAGACCGACTTGCCTCTTTCTCCAACTACGGACCGAAGAGCGTGCACATCGCAGCACCGGGCGCTGAGATGTTGAGCACGTGGCCTGGCGGCGCTTACGAAGAGCATTCCGGAACCTCGATGGCAACCCCAGTGGTAGCAGGCGTCGCAGCGTTGGTTCTCTCGCTGGAACCCGATCTTTCGGTCAACGAACTGCGGACGAGGTTGCTCGATGCGGTCGATCCGCTTAATACGCTGAGCGGCAAGATCGTAACCGGCGGGAAGATCAATGCGGCGCGCGCTGTCGGCGCTCAGTAACATAGAGGCTCAAAGAGCACGCTCGCTATACCTGTCGCGCGCTCCGACAACCAACCTGTTTCTAAAAGCTCAAAGGGCCGCATTCACGATGCGGCCCCTTTGACGTCTTGTCGCTCTACCTTTCGGTTTCGCTCTTACCAATTGACCACGAGTTCTTCCGTGTCCTGCCAAACGGGTACGTCCTCGCTGATGGCGACGCGCTCTAGGTGCTTCGGGTTGGCGAGCAGTTTGCCCGCACCCAATGCCACGGCTGCCAACGGGTCTTCCGGCACGGCCACATGCAACTGCAGCTCTTTCTGCAGCCGCTCCGCCATGCCATCAAGCAGCGCGCCGCCGCCCGTCAAAATGATGCCCGATTGGTAAATGTCGGCCGTTGTATCCGGCTTTGAGTCCTCGATCGCGCGACGCACTCCGGCAACGATCTCCGCCAAAACAGGTTCTATCGCCTCGCGCACCTCGTCGGAACTGATGCGCACCGCTTTGGCCAGTCCGTCGGTGATACGCTTTCCGACAACCTCTATGCAACGCGCGCCCTCTTGCCCGCACCGACCACGACTCAAAGCGCCCAGTTCCTTTTTGACATGTTCAGCCGTGCGTTCGCCGATCGACATTTCGTACCGGCTGCGCACGTAGTCTCGAATCGCTTCATCCAAGGCGTTGCCAGCAACTGGCAAGCTGCTCGATGCGACCACCGTCCCTGAAGCGATGATGGCGATGTTGGTCGTTCCGCCACCAACATCGACAACAAGATGTGCGCGCTCATCTTCGAACGGCAACCCCGCGCCGAGCGCAGCGGCCAGTCCCTCATCAACTAAATCCACTTCGGTCGCTTTGGCATCGCGCGCCGCACCGCGTACCGAACGACGCTCCAAAGGCGTGCTCGAGCCAGGGACGCCGATGACCATATAGCTTCGGCGGTGCGTCCCGCCAAGCGCACGACGAATGAAGGCTGTGAGCATCTTCTCATCTGCGTCGAAGTTGTTGATCGTTCCACCACGAATGGGCCTGTGCACCTCAGCATCATGCGCCTCGCGCCCGAGCATCTTGAAAGCTTCTGCCCCGACGGCAAGAGTCTCTCCCGTGTACTTGTGAATGGCGATGGCCGATGGCTCGTTCAAAACGATTCCCCGCCCGGGTGCGTAGATGAGCGTATTGACCGTGCCGAGGTCGATGGCCAATTGAGTGTTGAAAAATTTAGTCAGAAACCTCATAAAAATCTCCCAGTTGAACGACCGCTTGCGAAGGAGATGCGGCTCTTGACCCGTCCCATATAAGGCACGAGGCAAACTCTATGCCACTGAGATCGAATCGCTTGCTCTGTAGAGAAAAGCTTAAAAAGAGCCTTTTACCAGAGCGTAAACCGACCATTTCGTGTACTTGCCTCCAGCGGCACGGTGCGAAAAGCAGACAAGTTCTGTCGGCGACTGTCTACTCCCTGACTTAAGATGTCGAAAGAGCAAACAACGATTCATTCGGTGCGGAAGAGGCTTTCGACGCCGAGCGATCAGATCTACGCTCAGCAAACTAAGT
>NZ_PSLQ01000044.1:4677-28581 GCF_040289685.1 Pyrinomonas sp. | reverse complement strand
CACGCCAACCTCGCCGATCCGCGCTTCGGCATTTTCTTCGCCTCATCAAGCCGGACCTTCGCTGGCGGTTTCGATCTACTCTTTTGACGAATTGTCAGGAACTGGTTGTCAGCGTGCTCGCCGCATTTGAGCTGGGCGGTTTCGATCTGCTCTTTTGACGGATTGTCAGAGCAGCAAGCCTTTCAACCGCTCATCTATGATGGGAGCGCTTGGCGACCGTACTCTTTTGACGGATTGTCAGAGCAGCAAGCTTTTCAACTCCCAATCGGCGCCACGGGGCGATAGCTTTTCAGCGCGAGCAAGAGAAAAAGGACACTTTTCCCCGCAATCGGAAGGTTTTTCAAGGGCGTTGGAAGGTTAATTGAAGGGATGTTGTTGAGGAGATGAGCGATCATGAAGTGGAAGCTCTGTCCGTTGCTGTTGGTTATGTGGGCGTCCGTTTTACAGCTTGGCGCGGCGATGGTCGAGGTAGGTGGTGGTGCAGCAGAGGCAGCAGAGATCGCGGCACAAGGACGAAGCGCGGGCGGGCGGCTGGAGGCAGAACGTTTGTGAGAGCAAGTGATTGCTGCCAAAGGAGGACGCGATCGTCTTCATGCTGTGCGTAACGTGCTTGTCTCGTATTACTCGGATTACTCGGAGTATCTGGCCTCTTTCGGTAAGAATGTCCATCGTAGTAAGGAACTTATCGTTTTCCCCAACAAATCTTTGACTCTGGAAGACTACGAGCGAGATGTGCTTGGGTTAATGTGCTTGATGAATGATCATGAGACGCGCATGAAGTCCTTTACCGTAGGGCCGGGGCCTTTTGATCCGGCGGAACCGATAGAGAGAGGTTATGTTTTGCTTCTCAAAGATGACGCACTAGAGATCATCCGCAGAAGTCAAAACGAGCGACTGGCGTGACAATAGTCAGCCACGCCGGCCAGCGAGCATGGGATCGCAATTTACATATTCGAGTAGCTGGTGTCACCGTAGTGGCACGCGGCGAAACTACACCTCTCACGGTGACACTACCGAAAGCGCCGGGTTAGAACGGCAGACGGAACGAAGCCCAATTCCGTTGAACGCAAGGGCTGTTGTCGGAGCGAAAGACCGGCTTCAAGCGCGGGGCGGTGCATGCTTTGTGCGGCTCCCGCGCTTGAAGCGAACCGTCTGTTGATTAGATGTCGAAATAAAGGGCGAATTCCAGCGGATGCGGGCGCATGCGCATGGGATTGATTTCGCGCTCGCGCTTGTAGTTGACCCAACGCTCGATCAATTGCGGCGTGAAGACGTCGCCCTTGAGCAAGAATTCGTGATCGGTCTCCAATGCGCGCAACGCTTCGTCCAGCGATCCCGGCAAGCTCGGCACCTCTTTCAATTCTTCCGGCGAAAGATCGTAGATGTCTTTATCCAGAGGCTCGCCCGGATCGATCCTGTTCTGTATGCCGTCCAGACCAGCCATGAGCATCGCGGAGAAGGCTAGATACGGATTGCAACTTGGATCCGGCGGGCGAAATTCTATCCGCTTCTGCTTCGGGTTCTGCGAGAACATCGGAATGCGCACCGCCGCCGAACGATTACGGGCCGAATAAGCGAGATTGACCGGCGCTTCGAAGCCCGGCACCAAACGCTTGTAACTGTTGGTCGTCGGCGCGGCAAACGCGACGATCGCCGGCGCGTGTTTGAGCAAACCGCCGATGTAATAGCGCGCCACTTCGCTCAATCCCGCGTAGCCATCGCCGGCAAAGAGGGATTTTTCGTTCTTCCACAAAGACTGGTGGCAGTGCATGCCGCTGCCGTTATCACCGTAGATCGGCTTCGGCATGAACGTCACCGCTTTGCCGTAGCGGTAGGCTGTGTTGCGGACGATGTACTTGAACAGTTGCAGGTTGTCAGCCGTGCCGAGCAACGTCGAGAAGCGAAAATCTATCTCGCACTGACCAGCGGTAGCGACCTCGTGATGGTGGCATTCGACGCGAATGCCGACGTCTTCGAGCGTCAGCGCGATCTCCGAACGCAAGTCGCTCAAGCTGTCAGCAGGCGGAACAGGTACATACCCCTCCTTGTTGCGGATACGGTAACCGAGGTTTGGGCTTTCGAACCCGTTGCTTCTACGCCCCGTGTTCCATATGCCTTCGTCAGATTCAACTTCGTAGCCAGCGGCATTCTGTTCGTTGTAGAAACGCACTCCGTCGAAGACGAAGAACTCGGCTTCGGGACCGAAGTAGGCTGTGTCGGCGATGCCGGTAAACCGCAGGTAACTTTCGGCGCGCGTCGCTACCGAGCGAGGGTCGAGTCCGTATCCCTCTTTGGTGATCGGATCGACGACGTTGGCGATGAAGCACACGGTCGGTTCTTCGGCGAACGGGTCCATCCAAAAACGCGACGGATCGGGCACGAGCAACATGTCGGATTCATGAATCGAAGCCCACCCGCGCAAACTAGAAGCATCGAAACCGAAACCATCCTCGAAACTGCTCTCAGACAGTTCGTGAATGGGGAAGGTCAAGTGATGCCAAGCGCCCACCAGATCGGTGAAACGAACGGAGACGAATCGCGCCCCATGATCTTCGGCATACTTCAAAGCTGTTTTTGCGTCCATCTTCTCTCCTGAGATGTTTGGGGTGTGTGATGTCCGTTGCCGCGCGCTGGCGGCTCCGGCTAGAGCATGAAGGGGTGCGGCAAAAGAGCGTCATTTCGAGCGGCGCTCTGCGGCTTAAAAACAGCAATGATTATATGAGTCGGCGGCAGCGTGTCAAGCGATATTTGCGGGAGCCACAGCGTTGATTATTTTCGTCAATGATCGCCCGAGCGCTTGAAGAATTGTTCGAAAGCGAGCCCTCCAGCTTGCCTGAAGAAGACCGAACTCTCTGGTTGCGAAGCGCGTGCCTTTTCGCCGTATATGGCGATGCGCCTATCGGAAGCGTAAAAACTGGTTGTGAAGCGCGCTGATGCTTTGCCTTTTCGCTAGCCCTCTTCAAACGGCGCGCCGTGCGTCGCGCACGGTCTCGAGAAAACGACGCGCGCGTTCTGTGATGCTCTCTGCGCGTCCCGCGCGTATCTCCTTGACATCTACTAAGTCTGTGCCGACGCCAAGCGCAAACGCGCCAGCGCGGATGTGCTCGGCGGCGTTCTGCAGGTTGACGCCTCCGGTCGGCACCAGCTCCACTTGCGGCAACGGCCCTTTCAACGCGCGAATATAACTAGCTCCCCCCATCGCGCTGCACGGAAAGATTTTGACCAGATCGGCTCCCGCTTGCCAAGCGCGCATCACCTCGGTTGGCGTCAGTGCTCCCGGAAGCGCGGCGACGCCGTAACGCTGACACATCTCGATGGTCGGCTCATCGACCGTGGGACTGACAATGAAGCGCGCGCCAGCAAGAATACACGCACGCGCCGTTTCGGCATCAAGTACTGTGCCTGCACCGATCAAAGCCCGATCGCCGCAGCGGGCGATTAACGCCTCGATCAAAGAGATGGCGCCAGGAACGGTCATCGTCACCTCGAGCACATCGATTCCGCCCTCGCGGATCGCTTCCGTAGCGATCAACGCCTCTTGGCTCGAGCTTGCGCGCACCACAGGGATGATGCCTATTTCGCCGATGTGCCGAATCGTCTCGATCTTGTTCATGCTTCTTCAACTCCCGCTGAATTGCAGCGGAAGATTCAACTTCGTCTGGCCAGTTCAGCCCTTTTGAAAGATGCTTCTTCGGTCACTGTTGAATAAACAACAATGGATCGAACCGATAATTGACGATCAAGAAAGCATCAACGCGCCGCGTCTCGTTGGATCGAGCGCCGCCGCAAAACCCACGCTGTGTAGTGTGACGGCGCGCGATCCTGAAACCTCAACGCACGACGCGCGCCGTCCCCCCCTTCATCACCCTTTCGACCTCGGCCAAAGTCGCCATGGTCGTATCTCCCGGCGTTGTCATCGCCAGCGCGCCGTGCGCCGCTCCACATTCAACCGCCCATTGCGGCCCCTTACCCATGAGGAACCCGTAGATCAAGCCCGAAGCAAAACTATCACCGCCGCCGACGCGATCGTAAATCTCTAAATCTTTGCGCAATGGGGCCTCGTAGAAATCCCCAGCGTAGTAGAGTACCGCCCCCCAATCGTTCACCGTCGCCGTCTTCGCCACGCGCAACGTCGTGGCGACGGCTTTGAGATGCGGGTACTCACCGATCAAGCGCTCGATCATGCGACGAAACCCGCGCGTGTCCAGCTTCGAATAGCCTTCGTCAACGCCCTCCACCTCGTAACCCAAACAGGCAGTGAAGTCCTCCTCGTTGCCCAGCAAGACGTCGACCAGCTTGACGAGTTCGCGGTTAACCTGTTGCGCCCGCTCTTTGCCGCCGATGCCCTTCCAAAGCGACTCGCGGTAGTTCAGATCGTACGAAACCACCGTCCCATGTCGGCGGGCGGCCTCCATCGCTTCGAGCGCTACTTCCGGCGTCGTCTCGGATAAAGCGGCGAAGACGCCGCCCGTGTGAAACCAACGCGCCCCTTCTTGACCGAAAATCATCTCCCAATCGACTTGGCCGCGCCGCAGTTGCGAAGTCGCCGTGTGCCCGCGATCCGAACAGCCGACCGCGGCTCGCACGCCGAACCCGCGTTCGGTGAAGTTCAATCCGTTGCGCACCGTTCTGCCGACGCCATCGTACTTGCGCCAAAGGACGTGCCGCTGGTCCACCCCGCCCTGAAAGATCAGATCCTCGAGTAACCGCCCAATCTGGTTATCGGCGAAAGCTGTGACGATCGCCGTCTCCAGACCGAAGCAACGGCGCAACCCGCGCGCGACGTTGTATTCGCCGCCGCCCTCCCAAACGCGGAATTGGCGCGCCGTGTGGATTCGCACGTCGCCCGGATCCAATCTCAACATCACCTCGCCTAACGCGACGAGGTCCCACTGACAATGGTTTTTCGGTTTGATCGCAAGTTCGCTCATGATTCCCGCAACGTCCGGGAAAGCAATCGACTGCGTTGAGATAACGCCCGTGCGCTGCGCGAGACGCCTGAAGCGCTCGCGCTATAGCCCCTCGACCGAACTTCAAGGCGACGTCCGCACGCCGCGCGGTCATCATCCGCATGTCGCTTGCCGTGCAAGCGCTCTTCGTCTCTAACGCCGACTCGCTTCCAGACCGGAAGCGGCACCGGCAAAATCCGGATGGATATTGACGACGCCGTATTGCCTATATTCGACTTCGCGGTGCGCCGCCATGATCCACACGAAATTGATCGGGTAGCCCGGAATGGCGACGTTTGGGTGATAACCGCGAGGCATCAGAACCGCGTCGCCTTCGCGCACGGCACCGGAAAAATCAGGCTCCGTCGGATCAGAAAAGACGAACTGCACGCCGAACGACGGCGTCGGCATATCGTAGAAGACGTATATCTCTTCGAGCATTTCGGCGTGTTCGTGCGGCGGCCAACTGGTCCAGTTACCCGGTTCCGAGCGCGTGAAGCCGGCGAGCAGCCGTCCGGCTTTGACGTTCTTGCCGATGAGGATCGTGACCGCACGCCGACTCCCCGGACCGCCCGTCGAGAAATGCAACGATTCGTCGCCCTTGACATCGGCCAAGCGAACGACCTGCAACGGATAATCCCCCTCGACCGGCGCGGCGCATTCGATGAAGTCGGCGCTTTCACGCGCCGCGACTTCGACGCGCGCACCGCGAGGGATGTAGATCGCGTCATAGCGAGAAAGCTCGTGCGCTTGGTCACGAACGCGCACCGCGCCCGAACCGGACAGACAGATCAATCCAGTCTCGCAAGCGCCAGTGTCGAAGGCAACGTGTTGCACGGTTTCGTCCAAAGTGATGCGACCGTAACGCAGATGGCGCATCGGGCTGTTTTCCGGCGTGACGATCAAGCGACGTCCCGCGCCGCGGTGCGTCGCGCGGAAAACGAGTCGGTTCTCCTCCTCCGTTCTCATCTTCACTCCTTTGAATCTTCGACCCTCTTTTTGCGGGCTCCTCAGGCCACGCGCGGCGCCGCAAAGATGGGCGCTGTCACAAGCGCAGCCGCGCCGCGCAGACGTGGGTACTCGCCAACCGTAGAAACTCTGATGGGCGTTTGAGCAACGCGCTCGGTCATCGCCCGCTCGGCCAGCGCTTGACGAACCGTCGCTTCAATCATATCCCAAGCCGTCATGATCTCGCCGCCGATGTAAACGCACTCGGGATTGAGCCCGTTGAGCACGGTGGCTAACCCGAGTCCGAGATAGCGCGCCGTGCCTTGCACGGCAGCGCGCGCGCGTTCGTCGCCGGAACGCGCACGGGCCAACAGGTCGTTGATGGTGAAATCGTTCCCGCCATCGTCGAGCAGCTTCTTGGGCTTCAAACGCGAAAGGTCGTAACCGAAGTAGCGCGCCAGCGTCGCTAGATTCGAGATGTACGCCTCCCAACATCCGACCGACCCGCATAGGCAGCGCGGTCCATCTAGACTGAGCGGCGCGTGGCCGAATTCACCGGCGACGTTGTCGCGCCCGCGGACCAATTCGCCGTTGATGACGATGCCAACCCCCACCCCATCCGAAACCGTTACGAAGACGAAGTTGTTCGGCGTCGCACCGTTTCTCCCCAACCACATCTCAGCCAACGCACAAGCCTTGGGCGCGTTTTCGATGTAAACGGGCAACGCCGTACCTTTGGCGAGCGGCGTGCGCAAATCCACATCGCGCCAGCCAAGCGTTGGCGCGTTCAGAATGATGCCCGTGCTGTGGTCCACCATGCCGGGCACAGCGACGCCGATCCCTTCGCAATTAGCAGTGGCATCGTGCGCTTCCAACATGCGCCGCACGCGCCAGATCAACTCCTCCACCAGCTCGTCGGGCGCAAACAGAGTATCGAAGGTTTCGAGCGCCAGTTGATGACCGCCGAAATCGCTGAGCATCAAAAAGGTGCGGCTGAAACGTATGTCGATGGCGACCACAAACCGGTCCTGCGTGCGCACGTGAAGAAAGGTCGGCTTACGCCCGCGCACGGTCTTGCCCGTAGCACCCTCGTAGATCAGCCCTTCGGCGATCAGCTCGTTGACGATCATGCTGATGACGTTGCGCCCAACCTTCATGCGCCGCGCTAGATCAGCGCGCGAGATCGGTTGGTGTTCGCGTACGAGGTTGAGAACGATCTGACGGTTGATTTCACGCGAAGTGGATCGCGTGGCGACTTGAAAATCGTACGGGTTGATCTTACGCAAAGCGCGTCGTAACCTCCCGGAAGAGCGATTGTTCAAACTTTGAACTATATACTGCCAAAAGGGTTCGCGGTCAAGCCGCGAGCGACCGATCGGCGTTGCCTTCTCGTTGTCGGATCTACGCCCCAACGCATGCTGTCAGCTCCTCTGCCCATGAGTCTATCTTACGCGCAGGCATGAAACTAGAGCTGAACGCACGTTGGACGAGCGAGCTGTGACCCACCGTTGACGTGCGAGCGCCGGAGGCTGGGTCTTCTCGCAACTGAAGGGGAGCAGCGTCTCGTCGTCGGCGACCATCCTCGCGCGCCGGATGGCGGAATCATTCGTAGCTAAGAGCTTGCACGGCATCTTGCCGCGCCGCACGCAGCGCCGGATAGAGCGCGCCGAGCACGCCGCCCAGCAGGCCGATCAACGCGGCGATGGCGACCCACTGCGGTTCGATCTCGACGACCAACGATGTCGCGCGCATGACGGCGGCGCGCGCGATCAGCGTGAGGGCGAGGCCGAAGATGATGCCGAGAAAGCTGACGAGCACGGCTTCTTGCTCGACGACCCAAGCGATGCGCGCGTTCGACATGCCGAGCGCTTTGAGGATGCCGATCTGCCGCGTCCGTTCGGTGACCGTTGTGTACATCGCCAGCAAAACCACCAACAGGCTGATCACGGCGGCGATGGCGACGATGACTTTGATGAAGATGTTGAGCGCTGGAACGCTCGTCGTGTAGAGTTCCGGCAGGTCTCGCGTGAAGATGATCTGATCTTCCGGAAAGAGTTCGTGAATGCGCGCAGCGACCATCTCCTGTTCAGCCGGATCGTCGCAGGCGACGAGAACGCTCGTGCAGTGGTCCTTGCTTCCGACTTGTTCTTGCATGGTCGCAAGCGGGATCTTGATGCGCGCGCCGTTGGGCGGTTCATAGATGCCGACGATGCGAAACGGGCGATCGTACAACAGCACGGTGTCGCCGACTTTGGCGCGCCGCTGCTCTTTCCAAACTGAATCGACGATGGCTTCATCGCCCGCGTCGTTCAAACCGCGTCCCTCGACGATGCGCATCTGCGCGATCTCGGCGTACTCTTTGAACGGGATACCGTCAACCAGACGCATGCCGAACCCCGTGTCGCTGCCGACGGTGTTTTGGCCGATGGGCACAGCAGCCCTTACGCCCGGAACCTTGCGGATCTCTTCGGCGCGCGAGACTGGCAGCAGGAAAGGCTCCGACCCGCTCAAGCCGAAGGTACCCGAAGCGCGCACCATGATCTCGGCGCCAATGTTGGCTTCGCGCCGGGCACGTTCGCGCAGGATGCCGTGCGCAAGTCCGACGGTGAAAGTGATGAGCAGGACGCCGATGGCGATGCCGAGGATGCTAGTGAAAGTACGCGCTGGCCTGTGGCCGAGGTTGGCTAGCACTAAGTTGTCCATCGCTCTCCTCAATCTAGGGTGTCGTGCGGCGAGGCGCTGGAGCGCGCCCGTGCCAGCTCGCCAAACGAGCACGAGCAGCCCGATGCTGGTCCAGAAGACTATGCCGGCCTTGCGCGCCAAGGCCAAGGTGACGCCCGTGGCCGAGGCAAACCCGAGCGCACGCAAGATCACTTCGGTGCCGCCCTCGTAAACCCCGATGGTCGCCGGCACGAAGCCGAAGACGAAGTTTATCACTTTCGTGAGCGATTCGATGACATAGGAAGCGGCGAACGACGGTTGGGCGCCGAGCAAGTCGAGGATGAAATAGACCTCGAAGAGGCTGGTCGCGTGCGCTAGAAGGTCGAAAAGGACAATGGCGAAGAAGGCGCCGCGCCGGTGCGTGTAAAAGTCATAGACGCTCGCTTCGATTTCGCGGATGTGTGCGTGCGAACTGCCGATCAAACGGCGCGCGAAACCGAAACGGCCGAATCGCGCCAAGCTCCATGAGACGGGCATCATGCGATGGCGCACGGCCCAAAAGGCAGCGACCAGCGCCGCGCCGGTGGCGATCATGATGCCGATCAGCACGTAGCCGATCACCGGCGGCACAGGATAGGCGGCGAGCATCACGCCGGCGCCGCTCAGGATGAAGAACGCGACCGACAGGTTGTAGAGGATGTTATCGACGACGAGCGCTTGCACGCTGCGCGTCAAAGGCACGTTGCGACGCAACAACGCCGCCTTGGTCGCTTCACCGAGCAGCGGGCCGGTGAAGGTTAAAAAAGTGATCGCTTCGCCGCCGAGACGCACGGCGAGCGCTTGACTGAATCTGAACGCCCGATGCTGCGGCTCAATTGCCGTGCGCAGCGCCAAGGCTCGCAAGACGTGGCGCAGCCCACTGATGGCGAGGATCGGCAGAAAACCGATGCCGATGTTGGCCAACGCATCGAAGATCGGTTCGATGCCGACGCGCCGCACGACGTAGATGAGCAGCGCCACGCCCAAAACGAAAGCGACCGCTTGTAATCGGAGGACGGATCGCCCCGCGCGCCTCGCTGGTTCGTCGTTTGCGATCGCTCCCAGTTCAGGCGGCCTCTGCTTTTTCGTTTCCTCGACCGAAATCAACGTCCGCCCTCCTTGAACGCGGGGCGCGGCTTGCCGTCTTCGAAAAGCTCGCGAATGATGCGCCCTGGAAAGGAGCGAAAACCGCGTTGCCAGAGCACAGGCGCGATCTGTCCGGCCTGCATCCGCCCCGTGAGTGCCATCAAGGTCGGCACGAAGCTTAAGCTGTCGTACGGCTCTTCGATCACCATGCCGCGTGGGATGCCGGTTTGCGTTCCGCCGGCGATCATCAACGTCGAGTGTGTTGAAACGCGATAGAAAGAGCCGTGATTACCGCCTGGGTTAAAACCGCGCACGTCGAAGTTCCAATGAAAGTTCGCGTGGACGAAAAGATCGGTCTCCACCAGATGGCGCTGCCGCAATCGAAAGCGCCGGATCAAACGCTCGTCCGACGTCAAACCGGGCGCATCTAGATCGAGTGTGGGCGCCGAGTGCCGCGCAAACTGCTCGTGCAAGCCGATGAGCGCGTTTGCATACTTCGTCCGATGCAGAGCGTGCAACCAAGCGATCTCCGTGTGCCAAACGCTCAACCACCTCGCCTTGTCTTCGCCATCTGGAATCCGCAGCCGTTCATCCTCCCAAATTTTGAGCGGCAATCCGGACCGCCACTCGATGCGCGTGAAGTTCAACGTGCCGTCGGCATGCTGCGCGAGTTGCGCGACCGGAACGTAACGCAGTTCCAGCGCCCCTTCGGCGTTTCGTCGCCCGAGAATCAAAGCTTGCGCGTCTTCACCACCGTACAGCCAAATCGCCTCTTCAGCGCGCAAGTCTTGGTCAACCAAAAGCTCGGCGGGAAGCCGCACAGCGATGAAATCTACAGGACGATTGCCGACTTTGGATTGGACGTTGTTGCGCAAGGTGATCGTATAAAGCGCGGCGAAGTAGTTCATCCGACGGAAACTGCGCGCCAGATCGAGCGCTCCATCCGGCGCGAGCACGAGGCCTTGCGGGCCAAGGCCGAAGACGTAGTTCTGCAGTTGATGGATGCTGTTCGGTTCACCCATGGCGCGCGGCGCGATGAGATCTTTGATCTTCAGGGTCTCTGGGGTGAAAGATTCACGGCGTAGAGAGAGAAGGTTGCGCAGCGTGCGCGCGTAGGCCGTGTATTCTCGCTCATCGCTCAGCCACGAATCCATACGGGCATATTCGCGGCGCGCCTCCTGATCGCGCCCTTTGTCGCGATCCTCCTTGGTCCACTTTTTGGGTTGTGCGGCGACCGCGGCGCGTTGCCGTTCGATCAACCGACGCAATGCGCCCAACTCTTCTTCGAGTTCCGTCAACTTTCGCGACCATTCGGCGCGATTTCGTTCGATGACGGCGAAGAAAGCGTCCGTCGCAGCGCGCCGCACGTCCGGCGCAAGATCACGCCGCTGCAACTGCTGCAACAAGATGTGCAGCGCGTTTAGATCGCTGTTGCGCAAATGTATGCCAACTCGTTCGTTGCCGTCGAAATCCACGAGCGCCGTCGGGTAGACGGTGCTCTGTCCGCGCAAGTAATAGGTGTCGGGCGTGGTCGTCACGACCCAAGAGACGATCGGATAGAAACCCTTGATCGCGTAGTCGTTGAGCAATCGGCGCTTGGTCACGACGTGGTGACCGCCGCCGGTGGCGCTGGCGAGGTATTTGACCAAGTTATAACCCTGGCTATAGACACGTTCATCGGAATTGGTCCCGTGATCCGACACCAGGACAAGGGCCGTTTGCGCTGCCAGCGGTGACTTTTCGATAGCCGTCCAGATGCGCCCGACGAGAGCGTCGATCTCTTGCAAAGCTTCGAGGTGCGATTCGCGGTCGCGGTTGTGGTGTGTGCGATGGTCGAAGTCCGAGTTGTAGATATCCAAATAGCGTATGCGCGAATCGCGAAGCTTTTCGAGCAGTTCGCGCTCCATCTGCTCGTAAAGGATGCTGCGCGCTTCGAAACCGATGGTCCACTCGTCGATGAGTTCACGCGGGCTGCGCGACGTGAAGCGATTTTGCAGACCCCGCTGCAAGGCGGTCCAACGGACGCCGCGCTGATAGAGCTGAAAACTCATGAAGCGCTCTTCGTAGGGGTAAGAGTCTAGAAGCAGCGGGAGGCCGAGTTCGTCGAGCACCTCTGGACCGGGCATATCGACACGTTGACCGACCGCGTTCGCTAAGTAGAACGGGATGAAGTTCAAATAATCGTACATGTGCATAGTGTAGCGGTCGAATTCGACGTTGCCCTTGATTTGCAGATGCTGTCCCGTATCGAGCAACGACCACGACGGGGCTGAAAGGCTCATGCCGCGCACATAAAAGTTGGCGAGGCGCGTCCCGTTCTCGTAGAAGACGTGCTTGATCCACGGCAGCGCGCTCTTGCCCGTGCGCGGGTCGGTTTCATGCACGAAGCGCTCGACCATCTCGAACGGCAGGCCATCGATCTTGATGACGACGATGCGCTCAGCGCGTTGACCGAAACCGCTCGCTGAAAGAAGGAGCGCGGTGAACAACGATAGGAGGGCGGAGATCGCGCCTCTGCCCGTGCGGTGAAAAACGCCGCCAACGGGCCAAGTCGCTTTGCGCACTTCACCTCTTATCGCCATGCTCATCTTCCGCGTGCACTGACCGCTCGTCGTCCTGCCGACTCGCGTCGATCGAAAACTGTAACCGCGGCTCTTCGCCGACGAAACGGGCCCCTTTGGTCTTACGGCGCAGCTTCAACTGCCGCACTTCGCAAAACGAACGCGCTATTGACTCGCCGCAGGGACGACGACGAGCGACATGATCGCGCGCGCGTCTGACGGCGTCATACTTTGCCGCTCGCGCACGGCCGTTATCAAGTACTGTGCCGTCAGCGCGCGCCAGCGCGCTTCCGTCTGATCATCGCGATAGATCTTGAGCAACTCGCTTTTAGCCGTCGCGTTGTTGATGCGGTAAAGACAACGAAGCGAGAGTTCGCGCGTCGCTTCGTCGCTTGTTCCCGCGAAGATGCGAGCGATGGCGCGTGCCGTCTCGGCGTCGGCGTCGGTTCCGTGTTCGGCCACATAACGAAGCGACCGACGCACGTCTTCGACGCGCCAAACGATCTCGGCGCGCGGCGTTGAAGCGGCCACTTCGCGCAAGAACCGACGATGATAAGCCAGCCGCCGCGCCCGATCGAGCGTCGCTTGCAGCTCGCCCGCCGCAGCCCCGTCCGTGTGGTGATAAAGACCGAAGCTGACGATGTTGGCTACTCGAAAGAACGCGCGCTGCCAGCGCCCATGTTGGAGATCGGCCAGCTCGGCGCGACGATCCTTCTCCAACAGCGCCGGAAGTCCATCGGGACGGCGCGCGTAGGCGAGCAATGCGGCGTACTGCTGTTGCGCGATGCGCGCTTCCGCTCCCGCACTGTTTTCCAAGGGGTTGAGCGCAACACTCCCCAAGCGCTCTTTGATTTCGGCGCGCAACGGCGGCGCGAGTTGTTGATCGCAAGTCAACAGCAGTTTCAACTGCGAATAGGCGCGCAACCGCGATGGCTGGTTGATATCTATGCCGCGCCGTCCAGTGACCAAATCAAAGACGGTGCGCCCCAAAAAGTAGTAGAGGTCGCCGAAACGGGAAACTTGAAGCAAATTGCGCGCGACGTCGTCGAGCAAGCGGCGCGACATTTCGCGTCGTTTCGGGTTGAGCCGGTCGCGAAAATCGACGAGCAGCACGGGGATCTTCGGGTGATCCAGTCCGTAAAGTGCCAGCGGGATCATTTCGCGCCGCCGGACGGCGCGTTGGTCGTCGGGCGTCGTCCGTTGATTATCGGCGGTGAACCCCCAAACCTCCGAGTAGCCTCGCCAGCGTTCCAGACGTCGGTCACGCCACGGATTGGCGATGTTCAAGAAACGGGCGTTGAATTTGCGTCCGCGTTCGGCAGCCAAATCTTCGCGCGCGATCCACAAAAGGGCGTGCGTTTCGCTTCCATCGGGCATCTTCAGTGGATCGAAATAGAGCCCTTCGGCTTCAGCCCGCTGACGCAGCAGCTCCCAATTGTGCCCGCGTATGTCGCGCCAAAAAGTGTTCTGTTTCTGGTAAGCGCGCTCCAGATTTACGTCGTCGATGATCCCACCGAGCATCCGTTGCGTTAGCGACAATCGCGCCTGAATGTCATGTAGCTCGACGGGCGAGAAGGCGCGCTCGTCGTCCTGCACGCTGTAGAGCGAGAGCACGGCGAGCGCGCGCAATCGGTGCGCCTGTTTGTAATCGTCCGCGTTGCGTTTCAGCGTGCGCGCCGTGGCGCGGGCGCTGAAACCGTATGAATCGAGAAAGAGCACGCGAAAAGCTAGCCACACGCCTCTTTCCCATGTGTCGCGTTCGGCATCGGCAAGATCGAGTATGGGGCGTGGGACGCTCTGCTTGAAACTGCTATCGCCAACACGCGCGTAGAGAAAAGGTGTTGCCGCCGCCGCCCACTGCAAAGCGTCAGGGCGCGCGTAGGTGTGCGCCCAAACGTAACGGAGCCGATCGTTTTCGCGGTCGGCATCGCCAAACGTGTCGCGCAAGACGCTGACGAGCGGAATTTGCGTGGCATCGGCGGCGTCGCCGAAGATGGTCACAAGCTCTGCGCCGCCCGCGATCGGCACCACTTCTAGGCGGAAACGCCCCGAAGCGCGACGCGCCTCGGGCAAACTGTTTTGTGCCTCTTGTTGCGCGACGGCGACGCTCAACCCATCTCGGCTTTCTTGCGCGAGCCCGATCTGCTCAAACGCAGGGCCAGCGCCCAGCGGGACGATCTGCATCGCGCCTACCTCCGATCGCGGCAACTGAGCCTGCGCTCTCGCAAAGACGCCCGTCAGAATGAATAGGCAAAGGAGAAGGGACAGACTGGCGAGGAGCTGACCCAACCGCATGCGCAAGCTTTCTGCAATTCGTGCGCTGTTCGAAAACAGATCAAGAAAGGACCGACCCGATTGCTCTGTTAAGTTCAGCATACCGCACTGTAAGCGAAAAGCTCCGCGTGGAGCGCAAAAGTTGCGTCGATTTAACCGGCGACAATTGATCACGCCCCGCATGGGGCGCTTTGCAAAGAGCCTCTGCGATGCGCGATCGCGGCGAAGAGGTTTGCCGCGTGACCTCAATCCTTCAGTTCTTCGAGCGCGCGCGCTTGCGCCTCGTCGACGACGAAGACGCGCGCTGACGGCACTTCGCCCAAAGAAGCGACGAAGGCCGGAGCCATTTGTTCTTGCAAACGGCGTGCAATCACATCGTTGCTGAAATACCGCCGTCCGCGGGCGATGACGAGCGCATCTCCAGCTCTCAACCCGGCGAGAGCTCGGCGGTCGGAGAGGGATAAGGAGCGCAGGTCATCGCGCCCGGCAAGCGCCAAATAGTGGGCCACGAGGCTCGGCGTTTCGCTGAAGACGGCGGCGTCGGGCGGCGCGTTGTTCGCCAACCAGCGCGCCACATCGCGCACGCTCGCGTCGTAAAACTCATCGTGCGGGAAATAGTTTCCGGCTTGCCTCAGTCCTCCGCCGAGCGCGTTGGTGTAAAGGCGGTAGTGGGGCGCGGCCTTGACCGCAGCAGCCAACGAACAGAGCACGACCATTGTCGCCAACGCCGCGCACAGGGCGTTTTTCGCGGCGAAGCGGCGTGCCGCAAAGCGCGCGCTGAACTCGATGCCGATCGCCGCTGTGATAAGCACGGCTGGCAGCGCGAAGGTGAAATAGCGCGTGAACTTTCCGCCGAGCAGCGTGAATGGAAAGAACCAGAAGAAGAACCAGAAGAGAATGAAGAATCGCCCGTCGCCAAGTTTGCGGTTGAAAAGGAGCGGAAGCCCGATCATGAACGCGACCAACGTCAGGAGCGGGAGTTTGACGCCCATGAAGACGTAGTAAAAAGTCCACGGCACGCCCGCCAACCAAAGCGACATTTGATTGCGATAGAGCTGGCCCATGAACTCGTAAGCATCGTGGCCGATGCGCCGCTCACCGGCGAAGGCGCGCATTTCGCGCCACGTGTCGGGGAGCACGATGGTCGGGTTGCAAAGCAGAAAGACGGCGCCCATCACGACGAAGAAGATCAACCAGCGGCGCTTGCCTAGTCGCCAGCGCGTCTGCGGCAGAGCTTGGAAAATGTAGTAGTAACCGGCGCTGATCGCCAGCAGGTGCGGGATATACTTCGAGGCGATCATGGCGCCAAAGGCCGCCGCCGTCGCCCAGTAGAACGGCTCGGGGTTGCGTTCTTCGGTCTCGGCCACGCGCTGACCGCGCAACCAGAAGATGTTGGCCAACAAGAAGAAAAAGAGGAAAAAGGTGTCTTCTTTGGCGATCCGATTGAAACCGATGGCTGACGGGTCGAACGCCCACAACGCTGCCGCGATCAACGCTGGTCCAGGACCGAACAATTCGACGACGAGGAGAAAGATCAGTGACGAAGCGAACGCGCCCAAGAGCGCGCCGGGCAGACGCAGCGCGGTCTCCGGTTCAATTCGCAGCGCGCGGTGCGTGCTGACAAGAACCGAGCTGTTCCAACGTTCAGCCATCACCACGCTCGCGGTGAGCAGACCCTTCATCAACATCGGGTGTTCACCGTTGGTCGAAGTCAGTCCGCGACGACGGTAATCTTCCACCGCCCGCAGTTTGTTCAATTCATCTTCGCTTAAGCTTTCAGCGCTCAACTTGTAAACGCGCAAGCCGAAACCGCACAACGTCACCGCGGCGAGCAACGCGGCGATGAGCCATCGTTCGGCGACGCGCGCGCGGCGCGTCGCCGCCAGATCGCTGGCGACGACAGCATCGGGAGCGCTGGCAGCGGTAGCGGACAAAACTCTTCGGCTCTCCATCTTTCGGGTTCTCGGCGCGAGGCCGCAAAGTTGGCAAGGTTAACTTGTACGCGGGCGCGTGTCAAAGCGTTCGCTGGCGACGAGGGCGCTGGCACGGGGCCGAGCTCCTTCGCTCAACTTCGGGATGCTTGCGAGCGCCTGCTTTCGCCGCGAAAGTCTTCGTTCATTCAACGAGCACCTTGCGCACAAACTTGAGGAGTCCGCTCGCATCCTCTTGGCGAGGTTACGCCGCAGACCGAGCAGCGTCTGCAGATAGCTTATCGCCGCTCAGCGCGCGCTTCGATCTTTGGTCGGAGGCTCATCATCGGTTGGCGTTCGTGGAGCGCTCCAACCAGCGCGTTCAAGCAGGGGCACGGCGTACCGAATCGGGATGGCGAAGTTCGAAGCCGCGTTCTCGGTGAAGATGGCGAAGTTGATCCCGATCACTTTGCCGGATGGTCCGAAGACCGGCGCTCCCGAACCGCCCTCGGCAGTGCGCGCGTCGTAGGCGATGCGTCGCACGCTCAAATCGGTGATGTTGCCTTGCGTCGTCAGCGGCGTGATCAAGTTGCGCGAGGCCAGATGAAGCAGCAAAGCATCGAGCGACGTGTAACGCGCGCGAATGCTGCTCGCCTCCGGTTCGGGCAACGCCGCCAAAATCCGGTCCGGTCCGGACGGATAACCGATCATCACGACGGGCCGGCCAACGGCGACGGAATCGAATTCGAGGTCGAGCGGAAGCACGGGCATATTGGCCGGCACCTCTTCCAACCTGCACACGGCAATGTCCTCACGCTGACCCACCTGCCGCACGCGCAACGCAATGGGCTGCGACCGACGCGGGAAAAAGGCCAAGAGCTTGACCAAACGGGGGCGTCCAGCGGTGCTCCCTTGCAACCCTGTCAAACGCTCGTCCGAACTCCACGGTTGAACTACGTGCCGGTTGGTCAAAACGTAACCGCCGCCGACGTGAAATCCAGTGCCCGTGAACCAGAATTCCGCCACTGAGCCACCGCCTTCGGGCGAAAGAAGAGGGTGTCCGTTGACGTTCTCTTCGCCGCGGTATTCAGCCGCGCGCAGCGGACGGTTCGAATTCGGATCAACCAACACATAGACGCCGTAGATCATGCAGACGCCCGCGCTGTAGTCGCTCCATACCTTGGTCGCTAGCGATTGGCTGTTGAGCAACGCGCGATTGGAACGCTCAACTTGCGTTAGCTGTTGGCTGTTCTGCTCGAGTTGCTGCTGCAACTCGAGCAGACGCGCTTGCTGATCGTTTATCAACCGTCGGCTATTGCGCAATTCCCTGTAAGCGGCAAAGCCCAAGTAGAGCAACCCGCCGACGAGCGCAACCGTCATGGTCAAGATGAAGAGCTTGGTGACGGGGCTGATCTCGCGTATCAGTTCGCGCGTGAACTCGCGCAAGAAGACCTTGGCGTCGTCGCGCCGTTCGGTCGCCGCCGCTTCCAACGCCGCCTGTTCGATGAACGGCACAACGTGCACATCGCGCCGTTCAGCGATCAACGCCGGCGGAAGCGATTTGATCGAAAAGAATTGAAGCGTAAGCGCCGTGCCGCCGATGCGCACTTCATCGCCATCGTTGATTGGCGAATCGGAGGCGAGCGGCGCGCCGTTGTGCGTGATGTCTAAATCGGGATCGAAGTCGGCGATGCGGTAGTGGCCGTTGGCGCGGGCCAGCTCCAGAATCTTCTCCTTCGACGCTGGAACGACCGCACGGGGCAAACGCAACTCGCACTCGTCGCCTGTTCCGATCCGGATGCGATCTTGCGTCAGGACTTCTGTGAGCTTCGCTTCGCCCGCCTCGACGTGAATGACCAAACCACTTGCCATCTCTTTCCGCTTGCCCGCTGTCAGAACGTCTCTGAAAGCTGAATTCTAGCCCATCGCCAGCGCAAACGAAAGACGCAAGGCAACCTTCGGAGCCGATTTCGGTTACAATGGGCCACGCGATCTTCGGCGCGTCCGTGCCCGCTGGTCTCGTGCAACACGGGCGCGCAAGGGCGGCATCCAAGACTGCGGTTCGCCGCCCGAGCTTGAACAGACGAAGGAGCACCCATGCGACTCGCCACCCTGTCGTTCATCTTTCTCGGCGCAACGCTCGCGGTCGTTGCGGCACACGCGCAAGACAAAACTCGTGCCGCGACTCCAGCGCTGACCGACGAGATACCGCGCCTGAACTACCGCACGCGAACGCTGCCAAACGGGCTGCGCGTCGTAAGCGTCGAAGACCACTCAAGCCCGACCGTCGCCATCCAAGTCTGGTATCACGTCGGCTCCAAGGACGACCCCGAAGGACGAAGCGGTTTCGCCCACCTATTCGAGCACATGATGTTCAAAAGCACCAAGAACATGAAAGATGAAATGCTCGACCGCTTGACTGAAGACGTGGGCGGCTTCAACAACGCTTTCACCGCCGACGACGTCACCGTCTATTACGAGGTCGTGCCATCGAACTACCTCGAAACGCTGCTCTGGGCCGAAGCCGACCGCCTCGCGTCGCTCAACGTCAACGAGGAGAACTTCCGCTCCGAGCGCGATGTGGTCAAAGAAGAGTTCCGACAGAACTACGTCGCACCACCCTACGGCAAACTGAACTTGCTCGTGGAACAGCGCTCTTTCACGAAACATCCGTATCGTCGGCCCGGCATCGGCAACATCGAAGAACTCAACGCCGCCACGCTGGAAGACGTGCGGCGGTTTCATGCGACCTACTACCGGCCTGACAACGCGACGCTCATCGTCGTCGGGGATTTCGATGCGAAACAACTCGATGCATGGGTGGACAAGTATTTCGGACGCATACCGAAGCCGACTTCTCCGTTGCCGCGCGTGACGGCGCGCGAACCGGAACGCATCGGCGAAAGACGCTATACGGAAC
The DNA here is from genome assembly GCF_040289685.1 of Pyrinomonas sp. Lineage (NCBI taxonomy): Bacteria > Pseudomonadati > Acidobacteriota > Blastocatellia > Blastocatellales > Pyrinomonadaceae > Pyrinomonas > Pyrinomonas sp. Next base: position 9,233 of record NZ_PSLQ01000044.1, on the reverse strand, counting down.
GCGCGCCCAATGTTCCGCTGCCAGCCGTGGCCGTCACTTACCTCGTGCCGCCACAACGAAGCGACGACGCTTTCGCCCTGCGCGTGGCCGAGACGATTCTCGCGCGCGGCGAATCGTCGCGCCTTTATCGCGCGCTCGTTTACGAACAGCAAATAGCCCAATTTGCCGGCGCCAACGCTGACCTGCGTGAAGATCATGGGCTGTTCGTCTTTCGCCTGATCCTCGCTAGCGGCAAGGAGGTGAACGAAGCGGAAAAGGCGCTGCTTTCCGAGATCGAGAGGATGAAGCGTGCGCCGGTGTCCCCGGCTGAATTGGAAAAGGCCAAGAATCAAATCATCACCAACTTATTGCGCGAGCGCGAAACCAACAACGGCAAAGCGCTGGCCATCGGCGAAGCTGCCGTCCTCCTCGGCGACCCGGAGCGAGTCAACACCGACATCGCCCGTCTGCAAGCGGTCACGGCAGCCGATGTGCAGCGCGTCATGCAACGTTTCTTCACCGACAAGAACCGTGTGGTCATACATTACGTTGCCGAATCTTCCGGCAACGTTCAGGCGGAGGGCGGAAGATGAATAAAATGTGGCGAGCTTCGTTGATGATCCTCGCCGTGGCACTTGTTTGCCCCGGCGCACGTGGCCAACAAGAGATGCCGCCATCGCCTGGACCACCGCGTTCGGTTCGCTTCCCGACCCCGGTGGAGAAGAGTCTGTCCAACGGATTGCGCGTCATCGTCGCGCCGCGCCCGCAAGGCGTTCCGCTGGTGACGGCGCTGCTGCTAATCAAGACCGGCGCCGAAGCCGATCCGCCGACGCTTGGCGGTTTGGCCGACATGACGGCCAACCTCTTGACCAAAGGGACGAAGAGGCGCACCGCACCGGAGATCGCCGAAGCGATCGAAGCGCTCGGCGGCTCGCTCGATGCAAGCGCGCGATGGGATGCTTCCACCGTCAGCGTCAATGTCGCTGCAGCGCGCCTTCCGCAAGCCTTGGAGATACTCTCCGACGTCGCGCGTAATCCGATCTTCAAAGAAGAGGAACTCGAACGCCAACGGCGGCAAACGCTCGATAACCTGCAGGTCGCCCTTCGTCAGCCGGGAGCGCTTGCGCGCTTTGTCGCCGCGCGCGTCCTTTTCGGCGACGCCCCCTACGCCCATCCCGTTTCAGGCACGCCCGAGACCGTACAACGGCTCCGACGCGACGATGTCGTGCGCTTTCATCAAACGCACTACCGGCCAGACAACGCTGTGCTCGTCATCGGTGGACGGATCGCGCCCGACGCGGCTTTCGCTTTGGCCGAACGTCTCTTCGGCGATTGGAAGCGACCCGCCACGCCGTTGCCATCACCCGCAAAATCCGAGCGATCACAGAGCAACCGCAAACCGCGCGTCGTCGTGATCGATAAGCCGGACGCCGGACAAGCGGCCGTCGTCCTCGTGCGCCCCGGCATCAAACGCACCGACGCGGACTACTTCCGCGCAATGGTCGCCAATTCCGTCTTCGGCGGCGGCTATTCGTCACGCCTCAACCAAGAGATCCGCATCCGTCGTGGGTTGAGCTACGGCGCCAGCAGTGCGCTCGACGTGCGTCGTGATGTCGGCCCGTTCATCGCCGCGACGCAAACCAAGAACGAAACGGCCGACGAGGTCGCCGAACTGATGCTCAAGGAACTCGATCGCCTCGCCAACGATGACCTCCCGGATACGGAATTGACGCCACGCAAGGCGGCGCTCATCGGCAATTTCGCACGCAACATGGAGACCACCGACGGGCTAGTCACACAAGTCGCTTCGCTCGCCCTCTACGGCTTGCGGCTCGACGAAATCAACGATTACATACGCAACGTTCAAGCCATCGGCGCTGGCGACGTGCAGCGGTTCGCGCGCGAACGGCTTGCCGCCAAAGACGCGCGCATCGTCATCGTCGGCGACGGACGCGCTTTTCTCGACGACTTGCGCAAGAAGTTTCCCGACCTCGAAGTGATCAAAGAGAAGGAACTCGATCTGAACTCGGGCGCGCTCCGCCGCGCTCGGGCGCTCAAGGAGACTGGACCATGATACGCAGCCTTCGAGCTTCTAAGCGTTGCACGCCGCCCGCGCTCAATTCGCACGAACTCAGTCGCCTGGCGCGCGCGCTACAAATCATTTGCCTGCTCGCGCTGACCTGCGTGTTGGTCCAAGCGCAAGAAGAGGCGCTCACCTACCAAGGCGACGTACAGGTGCGCGCCGCGCTCGCCGTGCGCCGGTTGACGCACAAGGACCCGCTCGTCCGACAACGCGCCGCGGAAGAACTGGCCCGCTTGCGCGCTTCTGACAAAAAGAAACTCATCGAAGGTTATCGCCTGCAGGAGAAGAACAAGCGCGTTCAACTAGCGCTCGATTGGGCGCTCTACCGCATGGGCAAAGAGGAAAACCTTTATGCCATCGTGCGCGCGCTCGATTCGCCGCGTCGCAATCAAGCCTACGCCTACCTCAGCGAACTCGATTCGCCTGCGCCGCTTTACGCCCTCTTGCCGCGCGTCAACGACTTGACGCAAATCCGCCTGCTCGAAGTGCTCGCTCGCATCGGCGATGCCGAAACGCTTCGCCGGATTGAACCCTATCTCTCCTCGCCCGACGCTCGAGTTGCAGACGCGGCCCGTTTCGCCGAACGTGAGATCAAACTTCGGCTCAATGGCTCCGGCGTACGCACCGAAAGCAACGGCGAAGCGCCGTAAGCGCAACTTTCGCTCAGCCAGTAGACCTACGATTCGGACGCCTGCGTTCGTCGCCGCGCCCAAGAGATCGCCGCTTGAACTGCGCTGAGGCGCAGTCCGCCATTGCAGCCCGCTCGCTGCCTATTCATGACTACGACCGAGGCGTAACCAGCCCACACAAACGAACGCCCGGATTACAACCCGATCAATTCCCGCTCGCCTCGTGGTAACCAACCCGCGCGAACAGACGCTGGATCCCCCGATGTGCGAGCACCGAATGGCCCAATCGAAGGTCCAATGAAGCTTGCGCCGCACACAACATCTGCAAACGGATCCGGTCGCAACATCGAGCACAAACTCAAACAGATCCTTTGACACCCATCTTTCGCGCGAAGGAAGCCTCTTGACACGGTAGCCAATATACTATACATTCTCTCCGCTATATTGACGCAGAGCGCATTGGAAAGCGCTGGCGCTCGCGAGCAGCGACGTGCGATGTCAAACAGCAGGCTATTTTCGGCGCGACGCGGCGTCGTCTACTTGGTCGGGGCTGGACCGGGCGATGTCGGCCTGTTGACGCTCAAAGCGCGCGATCTTCTCGCCACGTGTGACGTAGTGGTGTACGACAACCTCGTCAATCCGGAGGCGTTGCTTTTCGCTTCAGCGGAAACCGAACGTATCGACGTCGGCAAGGTTGGCGGCGGGCGTCAAACTCCGCAGGCAGAGATCAATCGGTTGCTCATCGCGCGCGCGCGTCGCGGCGAGCGCGTTGTCCGTCTGAAGGGCGGCGATCCGTTTCTTTTCGGTCGCGGCGGGGAGGAGGCTGAAGCGCTGCGCCACGCGGGTGTGCCTTTTGAGGTGGTGCCCGGCGTGACTTCGGCCTTGGCAGTTCCGGCCTATGCCGGCATTCCCCTTACGCATCGTGGGATCTCCTCTTCGGTGGCGGTGATCGCCGGCACGAGGGCAGAAGACGTGACCGACCACGATGTCGAGCGGCGCGCACGGTTTGATGTTGATACGCTGGTCGTGCTGATGGGCACGGCGCGCCTGCGTCAAATCGCTGCTGATCTAGTGGCTGCGGGTCGTCCTGCCGAAACCCCAGTGGCAGTGATTCGCTGGGGAACCTACGAAGGGCAACAAACGGTCGTGGGGACGCTACATGACATCGCCGACCGCGTAGAGAGAGCGCGCCTGCGTTCGCCGACCGTGATCGTGGTTGGCGAAGTAGTCCGCTTGCGCGAGCGGCTTCGGTGGTTCGAACCGAAGCAAGAGCAGGAGAGCGGCGAGACGCCGGAGGCGGCTTTTGTTGTTGATTGTTGAAGTGTTTCCGATCAGACGAAGCGCGGAGAGGGTCTTCGTCGATTGTGAAGAGAGCGTAATTCAATCTCGATTGAATCTGAAAGCCTACTCAAGACTGCCTGAAAGCTTTACGAAGAGGGAGATGACACCGAAACTGATCAGTCCACACGGCGGGAAGTTGATCAATCGCTTCGTCGCCGGTCCAGAGCGCGACGAACTGATTGCCATAGCGGCGCGCTTACGCAGATTTCAACTCGACGGACGGACCGCATCCGATCTGGAATTGATCGCCAACGGCGCTTATTCGCCGCTCGAAGGTTTCATGTGCCGAGACGATTACGACTCAGTCATCGAGCGGATGCGCATGGCCTGCGGTCTCATCTGGTCTATTCCGATCACCTTCGCCGTCACGGAGGACGAGGCGCGCGCGGTGCGCGAAGGCGAAGAGGTTGCCCTTTATTGGCGAGGCGAGCTGCTAGCCGTGCTTCATGTGGCCGAGAAGTTTCGGCGCGACAAGCGACGCGAAGCCGAGCGCGTCTATCGCACGACGGACGAAGCCCATCCAG